>DOWG01000129.1:11428-26209 GCA_003519685.1 Lachnospiraceae bacterium | reverse complement strand
AGCGATAGGGGAACTTTTAAGTAAAGACGAAATCCATGCCAGCAGGGACTGGGTTATAAACCGCTATTTTTCAAAGCCAAATCAGGTGGAGCAACCGGTATACATTTCATACAGCCGGATGCTGGAGTTTGTTCATATGGCAGCAGAGGACATTGTCTTCCGCCTGTCCGGACGGGGAAATCTTCCGAAGCTTTTGTGAATTTTCGTGGTTATGTTCGATTTGTGACTCAGGTAAAAATAGAACCTGCTTGTGCGAAAAGGCAAAAGACTTAATTATCTTCATGTTGATGTTTCGTAAAAGTAGAACCTGCTTGTGCGAAAAGTCTCGCAAAAGAACTGCGGCATTAGTGGATATTTTCACTAAGTTTTGATACGCGGAGAAGAATATGTTTATAAAAAAGCTTTTACAATAGAAACAATAAGGGAGGTGATTTAAAGTGAAGCACATACTGATTATTGATGATGATATTCACATTGGAGATATGCTTGAAGAAGTGCTTACGAAAGAGGGATACCGGATATCGCGCGCTTATTCCGGGACGGAAGCATTGCTTGTTCTTTCTTCTTGCAGACCCGACCTGGTACTACTTGATCTAATGCTGCCGGGATTGAGCGGTGAAGATGTACTTCCTAAAATCACAGGAATACCGGTTATTATTGTCAGTGCGAAAGTTGATGTATGCGATAAGGTTGACCTTTTACTGGGCGGTGCAGCAGATTATGTAACAAAGCCCTTTCATATTAATGAACTACTTGCAAGGATTACCGTACAGCTTCGGGACGCTTCTGTGGCAGGCGGTGCTTCTATTATGACCTTTGATGATATAACGATGGATACCGTCACGCACGTTGTCTCTATTGGCGATTGTGAGGTTAGATTGACAAGGACAGAATATGCCATCTTAAAACTACTTATGCAAAATCCATCACAGGTAATGACAAAATCCATTTTACTGGACCGTATCAGCGTTGACACGCCGGATTGTACGGAGGGTTCTCTAAAAATGCACATCAGCAATTTACGCAAAAAATTACGCGAGGTAAGCAATAAGGATTACATTGAAGCGGTCTGGGGCATTGGCTTTAAGCTCAAAGCAGAATAAATCTTTACGATTTCTTTACGGTTTTCTTTACCGGTTTCTTTACGATTCTTCGATAGAATGTCAGCGTCAAACAAAAAGGAGGTAACATGAATGTCAATTCATGTTGCAAGTTTGTGTCTGCGCTGCATCCACAAACTTGTAATGCACAAAAGGCAGCGCAGAAATGAGGAGAATTATGGATTATATTCTGACAACCAATGCCTTGAGTAAGCATTACGGACACTTCAAAGCATTGGACAGGCTTTCCATGCACGTTCCGAAGGGAGCAATCTATGGCTTCGTCGGAAAAAACGGTGCTGGCAAAACAACTTTGATTCGATTGATTTGTGGACTTCAAGAGGCAACGTCCGGGGATTTTTCTCTATACGGCATAGAAAGCGGGGATAAAAATATTGCTGAATCCCGCCGAAGGATGGGCGCTGTTGTCGAAACCCCCTCGATCTATCTTGATATGACTGCAGAGGATAACCTAAAGGAGCAATATCGTGTTCTTGGCTTACCGTCCTTTGCTGGTATATCGAAGCTATTAAAGCTGGTGGGACTTGAAAACACAGGGAAAAAGAAAGCAAAAGATTTCTCTCTTGGTATGCGGCAGAGGCTAGGAATTGCCGTAGCTCTTGCCGGCGACCCAGATTTTCTTGTATTGGATGAGCCGGTAAACGGTCTTGATCCCCAGGGAATTATCGAAATACGGGAGTTGATATTAGAACTAAACCGTGACCGGCAAATAACGGTACTGATTTCAAGTCATATCCTCGATGAACTTTCTAAACTTGCAACACATTACGGGTTCATCGACGGCGGGCGTATCGTAAAAGAAATCAGCGCCAAAGATTTGGATGCAGCTTGCAGGAAATGTGTTCGTATGGAAGTATCGGATACCAAAGCGCTTGCCCGTGTCCTTGACGGCATGCGTATCGAGTATAAAATTCTCTCTGATACCCAGGCAGACGTGTTTGCGAAAGTAAATATTTCACAGTTTGCGCTGGCTCTGTCACAGGAAAAATGTGAAGTCTTCTCCATGCAGGAGCACGACGAAAGTCTGGAAAGCTATTATGTTAATTTGGTTGGAGGGATACATCATGAATAAACTATTAGCATCTAATTTTTCAAGACTTTGGAAGAACAAAGTGTTCTGGATAGGAACTGCAATCCTATTCTTATGGTCCACGTTAATGCTGATTTCGGGGCATCACGCCGCATTGGCAGAACCGGAATATCCTCGTTTCCTGGACGACTTTTTTTTCCAATACGGACCGGTGATGGGTATTTTCGGTGCTGTATTTACCAGTTTGTTTCTTGGGACAGATTACAGTGATGGGACCATTCGAAATAAAATTATGATAGGTCATTCGAGACAATCCATATATCTATCCAATCTAATTGTGAGTGCGGCAGCTGGTATCATTATGAATGCTGCATGGATCCTTTCGATGCTTACCGTTGGAATTTCCTTATTTGGATGGTTTACTAGCAGCGTGACGACTATTTTGATGTATCAATTTATTGCGGTTCTCATGATTGCCGCCTTTGCTTCTATTTTCACTTTCATCGGCATGCTGAATCAGAATAAGGCAAGCTCTGCAGTCATTACACTTCTTACATTTTTGGTACTTCTATTTTTGGCGAGTTATTGCAACAATAGGCTTAACGAACCGGAAATGTATAGTGCAGCAGCGGTCGTTACATCGAATGGCTTGGAATTAGCGGATCCTACACAAAACCCCGATTATATAAGCGGAAGGATGCGAAAGGTATTCGAGTTTTTGGCAGATTTTTTACCCACCGGTCAGGGGATACTTATATCAAGTATGGAGGCAGCACACCCATGGTTGATGCCTCTGTACTCCTTAATGATCATGACTTTAACAACAATGGCAGGTGTCTTCTGTTTTCGCAGAAAAGATTTAAAATAAGAAAGGCGTGGTATTATGCTCTGGCTTGGCATTCTTTGTGCGATACTGGCAGCTATGGTTCTCATATTAATAATTAAGATTGCTATCCTTCATAAGGCTGCCAATGAAATCAGCCAAGGAATGACGAAACGGCTGGAGCAGGATACCAACACTCTGATTTCTGTTTCTACAAGGGATCGCACGATGTGTAAACTTGCAGACCATATCAATAAGGAGCTACGGATACTCCGAAAGGAACGCAGACGCTTTCAAAGAGGCGACCAGGAGTTAAAAGAAGCGATAACAAACATATCTCATGATCTTCGTACTCCGCTTACAGCAATCTGCGGCTATCTGGAATTGCTGGAAAAGGAAGAAAAATCGAAGGATGCGGCACGTTATCTTTTTCTTATTGAAAACCGTACCGCGGTATTAAAACAGCTTACGGAAGAATTGTTCCGTTACTCGATTATCAAATCAACGTCCAAGGATATGAACTTTGAAACTGTGAGTTTGAACCGTGCTTTAGAAGAAAGCATTGCCGCTTACTATGCTGCCCTAAAAGAGAGGGGGATAATTCCGAACATTCAAATTCCGGAAAAGAAAATCTTGCGTCAGCTCAATCGAGCCGCTTTGTCCCGTGTTTTTGCAAATCTTATAAATAACGCACTCAAATATAGCGATGGCGATTTGGAGATATCCTTATCGGAAGCCGGAGAGATTACATTCACAAACTCGGCTTCCGGGCTGAATGAGGTACAAGTCGGAAAATTGTTTGACCGCTTTTATACGGTTGAAACAGCAAGAAAATCTACGGGCTTAGGGCTTACAATAGCTCGGACACTGGTTGAACAGATGAATGGAACGATTACTGTCCGATACACTGAGAAAAAATTGAGCATCCGTATTCGGTTCCCTGACACTGTGGTAAGTTCAACGGAGAATATCACCATTAAAAACAAGCCGCCGCTGCATTTTCTAGGATGGAGGACATGATAAAAATGGCAAAATATTCGCAATTTACTTACCATATATGCATCTAACCTATATCTATAAGATTGGATTATGGATTACATAATGAATATCAATTTTATTTATGCATGAAGGCGTTTTATAGTATTAGAGGAATTGGGTATAATAAATCTGTCTACAATGGAACGAAGCTTTTACAATCGCTTCATGGTTCCTTTAAGGAGGATTTGAATATGGTAAAAGCAATTGTTGGCGCCAATTGGGGCGACGAAGGAAAAGGTAAAATTACGGATATGCTGGCAAGGGAAGCGGATATTATTGTACGCTTTCAGGGAGGCAGTAATGCCGGGCATACCATTATCAATGAGTATGGTAAGTTTGCGCTTCATCTGCTGCCCTCCGGCGTGTTCTACAAGCATACTACAAATGTGATCGGCAATGGGGTGGCATTGAATATCCCTTATCTGATGAAAGAAATTCAATCCTTAGCAGAGCGTGGTGTTCCAATGCCTAAGATTAAGATATCGGACCGGACGCAGATTCTGATGCCATATCACATCTTGTTTGATCAATATGAAGAGGAGCGGCTGGGCGGTAAATCTTTTGGTTCTACCAAAGCCGGTATTGCTCCTTTCTATTCGGATAAATATGCAAAAATCGGTTTTCAGGTTTCGGAGCTTTTTGATACCGAGGGATTAAAAAATAAGATCGCAGGAATCTGCGAGATGAAAAATGTGATATTAGAGCATTTGTATCATAAACCGGCAATCAACCCGGACGAATTGTTTCATACCCTAATGGAATACAGATCGATGGTGGAGCCTTATCTCTGTGATGTGTCTGCCCTCCTTCAGGATGCCATTAAGGAAGGCAGGAATATTCTGTTTGAGGGGCAGTTAGGTTCCTTAAAGGATCCGGATTTTGGCATCTATCCGATGGTTACTTCCTCCTCGACCTTAGCTGCCTATAGCGCGATCGGTGCAGGGATTCCTCCTTACGAGATAAAAAATATTGTTGCGGTGGTGAAGGCTTATTCCAGCGCTGTCGGTGCGGGAGAGTTTGTAACGGAGATCTTCGGCGATGAAGCAGATGAACTCAGAAAGCGCGGTGGAGACGCCGGTGAATTTGGAGCGACCACGGGAAGACCAAGGCGTATGGGGTGGTTTGATGCGGTAGCCTCCCGCTATGGATGCAGAATGCAGGGTGCAACCGAAGCGGCATTGACGGTATTAGATGTTCTGGGGTATCTGGACGCGATTCCCGTATGTGTGGGTTATGAAATTGACGGCGTTGTATCGAAGAACTTCCCCGTAACTGTTAAGCTTAAAAAAGCAAAACCGGTTTATGAATACCTGCCGGGATGGAAGCAGGATATCCGCGGAATTAAATCCTACAATGATCTTCCTAAAGATTGCAGAAATTATATTGAATTTATAGAAAAGGAGCTGCAGGTACCGATCACCCTGGTATCCAATGGACCGGGAAGAGATGAAATTATAAGAAGAAATTAAGAGTATAGACCGCCTGTATCGGGTTGCAGATAAAATGCAGCAGCCTCTCTTGTAAGGGTGTTTTCCAATCGAATCACACAAACGAAAATCTGGACTTTTAAAATATCTTATGATACGATAGACAAGCACAAGGGACCCATAAGATAGAGAGGTGCGGGAATGAATTTATTAACGATAGAGAATCTGAGCAAAAGTTTTACCGACCGTTTGCTCTTTGACAATGTAAGTTTCGGAATCAACGAGGAAGATAAGGTCGGTGTGATAGGAATTAACGGCACGGGCAAATCCACTCTGCTGAAAATAATCGCCGGTCTGGAAGAACCGGATAGTGGAACGGTTACGAAGGGCAAAAAGGTACGAATCAGCTACCTGCCGCAGACACCAGAGTTTGATGAGAAGCTATCCATTCTGCAGAATGTTGTTCGGGGCCAGAAGGCAGAAGAGGAATACCGCAATCTGGAAGGCGAAGCGCGGGCTATGCTGACGAAGCTTGGGATACTGGATGCGGATGCATCACCCAGATATCTGTCCGGCGGACAGAAGAAAAGAGCGGCACTCGTCAGAACCCTTCTGACTCCGGCTGACATATTGGTACTTGATGAGCCAACCAACCATTTGGACAATGAGATGGCAGAATGGCTGGAGGACTATCTGGATAAATTTCGCGGAGCCTTTCTTATGGTTACGCATGACCGTTATTTCTTAGATAAGGTGACGAATAAGATCGTTGAAATTGATAAAGGACAACTGTATAGTTATGCTGCAAACTACTCCGGATTTGTTGCGCTTAAGACGGAACGGGAGGAAATGACCCTTGCAACGGAACGCAAGGCGAAAAGTCTGTACCGCATGGAGTTGGAATGGATAAAGCGGGGAGCAAGGGCAAGATCTACAAAGCAGAAGGCGCGGATCGAGCGCTTTGAGGAATTGCAGGATCGTAAGGCAATCGAGACAGACGGTAAGGTTGAGATCAATGCACTATCCTCCCGGCTTGGTAAGAAGACGATAGAATTAAACGGCATTGGAAAATCCTTTGGTGACCGTACCCTGATCAAGGATTTTACCTATATCCTTTTGCCGGAGGACCGCATAGGAATCATTGGTCCGAACGGATGCGGAAAATCCACTCTGTTGAATATCTTGACCGGTAAGCTGCAGCCGGATTATGGGACCGTAGAGATGGGTTCCACGATTAAGCTAGGTTATTTTTCACAGGAAAATGAATATATGGACGAAAATCTCCGGGTCATTGATTATATTCGGGATACGGCGGAATATATTCAGACGTCGGAGGGGACGGTAACGGCTTCTCAGATGTGTGAGCAGTTTCTATTTACCGGTGCCATGCAGTATTCGCTTATTGCGAAGCTATCCGGCGGGGAGAGGAGAAGGCTCTATCTGCTGAAGGTCTTAATGAAGGCTCCAAATGTCCTGGTGCTGGATGAGCCGACGAATGATCTGGATATTCAGACATTGACTATTCTGGAGAATTATTTGGATACCTTTCCCGGAATCGTGGTAGCGGTTTCCCATGACCGTTACTTTTTAGATAAGATGGCGACCCGAATCTTTGCCTTTGAAGGAGACGGACAGATCAAGCAGTACGAAGGAAATTTCTCAGACTATAAGGACGCAAAGCTGCTTCTTGGTGAGGAAGAGAAGAAGGAGAACCCGGAAAATGGGGAGGCAGTGGATAAGAGGAAGGCAGCAAACATTGCCACCTGGAAGCAGAAGGATCCAAAACCCAAATTCACCTACCAGGAGCAGAAGGAATTTGAAACGATTGATGACGATATTGCCAAGCTGGAGCAAAAGATTGCGGATACGGAGCAGGCAATTACTTTGGCTGCGACCGATTATGCGAAACTGAATGAATTAATGGCGGAGAAAGAAGCATTGGAAAAGTCGCTGGAAGAGAAGATGGACCGATGGGTCTATTTAAATGATCTGGCGGAGAAGATTGAGGCAGCCAAAGAGAATAAATCGTAATCATGGAATGTAGGTGTGTCATAAGTCATTTTAGATTATGATAGGAATAGGACCTTCTATATATTCACCTGAGTCTCAAATCGAACATAAACAGCCGGCGTCAGCCGGTCTTAGCAATGAAGATAATTATAAAGCGGTTGCTGCAAAATGAAGTTATATATATAAAGGGGGTCTGTGATTTTCCTGTAATACATGGTTGGAAAATCACAGACCCTCTTTTTTAATTGCAGATGAAAATCACATTTCTATTATTAGTAAACGATTCCTTATGAAATTGATTTCCAGGCTCTTTTTACAAGCGCTGAATCCTTGCTCCGGACTGCGTCACTATTTATACAGGGAATAGAAGTCGGCACCCAGATCCTCTATTCTTCGGTCAAACCATACTTTGGTATCATCCAGAGCCTTATTATAGATTTGTTTGCCCAGGATATCCATGAAAAATTCAAGAATGTTCTCGGAAGCAAGAATCCCTATTTTCTCGTCCCGCTCCGACTCGAAGTAATAGCGGATTTCTTCCAGCAGCTGATTCTTTTCTTCCCCCGTCAGTGAAATGTTATTGTAAGTATACTTTTTCTCCATTGGTAAACTCCTTATATGAATTGTTAAGCGGTCTGCTCAAATTGCGAATTATACAGCTTTGCATAGAAGCCGCCCTTTGCCAATAGTTCTTTGTGATTCCCCTGCTCTACAATATCGCCTTCGTTCATGACGAGGATAAGATCGGCATCCCGGATCGTTGACAGGCGGTGTGCAATAATAAAGCTGGTTCTTCCCTTCATCAGGCTGTCCATCGCCTTCTGAATCAAGATTTCGGTTCTGGTATCGACGGAGCTGGTGGCTTCATCCAGGATTAGAATCTTAGGATCTGCCAGGATAGCGCGGGCAATGGTTAATAGCTGCTTCTGACCCTGGGAGACATTGCTTGCCTCCTCATTCAGTACCATCTGATAACCATCCGGCAGCGTGGAGATGAAGTGATGTACATGTGCGGCTTTTGCAGCCTTTATGACCTCTTCATCCGAAGCGTCCAGCCTGCTATAGCGGATGTTATCCATAATCGTACCGTTAAACAGCCAGGTATCCTGAAGAACCATACCGAACATTTTCCTTAGCTCGCTTCGGTCAAAATCATTTACATTGTGTCCGTCAATCAGTATCTGACCGCTGTTAATATCATAAAAACGCATCAGAAGCTTCACCATAGTGGTTTTTCCGGCACCGGTAGGACCGACGATTGCGATCTTCTGGCCTTTTGAAACCTTTGCGCTGAAATCATGAATAATAATCTTATCCGGCGTATATCCAAACCTTACATTTTGGAATTCCACATTGCCCTCCAGACCGGTTGTTACCAGAGGAGTGGCAGTGGTTGGAAGCTCCTCGTCTGCCTCCAGGAACTCAAATACCCGTTCGGCTGCTGCCGCCGTGGACTGGAACATATTCGCAACCTGGGACAATTGGGTGATCGGCATAGTGAAGTTCCTTATATATTGGAAGAAGGATTGAATCTGACCGATCTGTATTTTACCATGAATTGTCAGATAACCGCCGAGGATTGCAACACCAACATAGCCTAAATTGCTGACAAAGCTCATGACAGGATGCATAAGACCGGACAGAAACTGGGATTTCCAGGCGGACTCGTATAATTTTTCATTATGCTCATTGAATTTCTGCAGTACATCCTCTTCCTTGTTAAAAGCTTTTATTATCGTATGACCGCCATATACCTCTTCCACCTGCCCGTTCACATGTCCCAGATATTCCTGCTGCTGCGTAAAATATTTCTGAGATTTCTTGACTACAATGCTCATAATCGTAACGGAAACCGGTACGATCAGCAGTGCCAGGAGAGTCATCGACAGGTTGATCCGGATCATCATGATTAAGATACCGATAATGGATATTCCTGAGGTGATCAGCTGGGTCAGGCTTTGGTTTAAGCTCTGGCTTAAGGTATCCACATCATTGGTAACGCGGGACAGGATTTCACCGTGACTCATCTTATCAAAGAAGTTCATCGGAAGGCGGTGTAATTTTTCTGAAATATCCTTACGGAACTGATAGGTGACCTTATGTGCGATAGCGGTCATAATCAGTCCCTGAATATAGGAAAATACGGAGCTTGCTGCATATAGTATGATTAAGGTAACAAGAATTTTACCAAGTGCAGTAAAATCAACACCCGGTCCGCCGCTGATTTTGCTTATAATACCTTCTGAAATTTTTGTAGTTGCATTTCCGAGCACCGTGGGACCGATAATGGAAAAGATGGTGCTTCCTACGGCGAATAGCAATACAATGGCAAAACCTATTTTATATCGGGCCATGGTATGAGTTAGCTTTTTCATGGTGCCCTTAAAATCCTTCGCTTTCTCTCCGGAAACGCCCATAGGACCATGTCCGCCGGGGCTCCGTCTGGTGTTTTTAGAATTTGTATCCTGGGCCTGCATAGGATTATCATTACCAGAGGTCTGTATATCTTTATTCTTATTCTTCATAGTCTAGTTCCTCCTTTGATAATTGGGAAGATGCGATCTGCCGGTAGGTTTCACATGTTTTTAATAGTTCCTTATGCGTTCCTTTTCCGATAATCCGGCCTTCATCCAGAACCAGAATCTGCTCGGCATTCATAATGGTACTGATTCTTTGCGCTACGATGATCATGGTCCGATTGGATAATTCCTGTTTTAAGGTTTTCCGAAGGGTCGCATCCGTCTTGTAATCCAAAGCAGAGAAGCTGTCATCAAAGATATAGATCTCCGGATCTTTGGCGATGGTTCTGGCAATTGCCAGTCTCTGTTTCTGCCCGCCGGATACATTCATGCCGCCTTGTGCTATCGGTGTTTGATAACCGTCCGGCATCTTATCAATAAATTCACTGGCCTGTGCAATTCGTGCGGCCCGTTTCATTTCCTCATCGGAAGCATCGGGGTTACCGAATTTGATATTGGATTCAATTGTTCCGGTAAACAAAACGCCTTTCTGTGGGATGAGACCTAACCGGTCTCTCAGCTCATGCTGTTTCATTTGCTTTATATCGACGCCGTCGATCCGTATGGTACCCTGCGTTACATCGTAGAATCTGGGCAGTAGATTGATCAAAGTGGATTTACCGCTGCCGGTACTGCCGATGATTGCCGTGGTCTGGCCGGGCCTTGCGGTAAAATGAATATCCGAAAGGACATCCTCCTCGGCATTGGGATAGCGAAACGATACATGATCGAACTCTACGATTCCCTTATTCGTTTGAAGGGATAATTCGACTGCGGGGTCGTTAATTGTATTTTTGGCGGAAATGATTTCATCAATACGCTTAGCGGATACACTGGCTCTGGGCAGCAAGATCGATATCATGGTAAGCATAAGGAAAGACATGATAATCTGCATGGTGTATTGAATGAATGCGATCATGTCGCCGACCTGCATGGATCCGCTGTTAATTTTATCGGCACCGACCCATATAATCAGGATGGAGATTAGATTCATAATCAGCATTAAAGCGGGCATCAGAAAGGTCATAACACGGTTGACAAATAGACTGTTCTTTGTCAGGTCAATGTTTGCTTTGTCGAATCGTTTCTTCTCATGCTCTTCGGTACTGAAGGCACGGATAACCGGAAGTCCGGTGATAATTTCCCGCGTCACCAGGTTGATTCGGTCAACCAGTTTTTGCATTAATTTAAATTTTGGTAAAGCGATAATCATGAGCACTAGGATCAGCGCAAATATCACTGCAACTCCGGCAGCAAGGATCCAGGTCATCGAATTATTCGTCTGCAGCACCTTAAAGATACCGCCGATTGCAAGGATCGGGGAGTAGAGTACAATACGAATCATCATTACAAACATGGACTGTACCTGCTGAATATCGTTCGTACTCCGGGTTATGAGGGAGGCAGTAGAGAATTGATCCATCTCCTTATTGGAAAAAGAGAGAACCTTCTGAAACACTTTGTTGCGCAGATCTTTTCCCAGCTTGCCTGCCACCCGGGATGCAAGTAAGGTGACCAGAATGGAGATCAGCATAATGCCCAGAGCGAGGGCAAGCATCTTTACACCAACGAGTAGAATGTATCGATTCTGTATCTTGGCGAGGTTGATTCCAATCGCTTTGTACTCGGCCTTTACATAGGCGGTAGCTGTTTGCGATACCATTTGCTCCGGTATCTGTTCGATAACTTTCTTAATTGTCTGAAGCATCTCCTGTCTGGTTTCCTCCGGAAGCATGGGCAGTAAGGTTTTAAAATCAACCTCTCCGGATGCGTTCATGGACGGAAAATTGGCAAAGAGCTGTTTTTTCATAAGATCTGCAGATTCCCCACTGGAATTTCCTATGTATGCCACCATCATGGGTATGGCAAAGGCATCTTCTAATGGTTTTTCTTCTTTATTGTCCCACCGATATAGGGGCTCCGTATCTAATAAAGGATAATTTTTTACATAGTCAGACCATTCTTTATCGCTGACATTTTTTTGTTCCAGAAGCGTGTAGTGACGGAATACGAGATCTTTATCTGATTCTTCCATAAGCAGAGTAAGTGTGTCCAGCTCAGACTTACGGATTACATCCGGTACGGCACGGTCGATTCCGTTTTGCATAATACCGACATTGACAATGTCAGAAGTATAAGCCGGTAAGGACAGGTCACAGATTGCCTGTACTACCAGAAGAAGGAATACCGTCAGAATTGCAAAAACAGATCCCTTCAAATATTTCATTAATTTAAGCATGTTTTTTCCTTTCAATTGTCTGAATTCTAAATGATACCCAATTGTTTTTATTCTAAGTTTACCCAATTGGATATCACTTTATCTAAATTAGGTTAATATTAGTTCGTGCAGAAGTCAATTAAATTATTCTTAAAATTTGGTTAATCTCATTTCCCTTATTTTAAAATCTCAAGCAGCACTTCGAGTAAAGCCGTGTTTTGCTGCGGCATCATGAAGCAGAAGCGAATATATTTATTATCCAGGAAAGGGAACGTAGAGCAGTCCCGAATCATAAAGCCCTTCCGGATGGCCGCTTCGAACAGATCCATGGAGGTTACCTCTTCCTTCTCGATTTTTACCAGGATAAAGTTGGCCGTCGGAGGATAGATTTTTACATTTTTACAGGCAGAAAGGATACTGCAGATTCGGCTTCGTTCCGTTGCAATCAGGGCTCTTGTGTCTTTGATATACTGCTCATCGGTGAACATGATTTCACCGGCGGCCGCAGCCAGGGAATTGATCGTCCAGGGATTTTTCCTCTGGTTGATCTCCTTTAACAGGTCCTCATTTTCGCAGATGGCATATCCGAGGCGAAGTCCCGGTGCGGCAAAAAACTTAGAGATTCCCCGGAGAATAATGATGTTATTATAATATTCCGTCAGAGGAATCGAAGTGATTTTCTTCTCTTCCTCTGCAAATTCCACATAAGTTTCATCCACCATGACAAAGATACCCTTTTGCTTACAGAGATCCAGTATCTTGCGCATATTGGCTCTGGTAATTGCAGTGGAGGTAGGATTGTTCGGATTGCAGATAACGAGCAGATCAACCTCTTTGGTGAGTTCTTTCTCTAAGCCGGCAATATCAAGGATAAAATCATTCTCCTCCTCCAGGCGGTAATAGAGGGTGCATCCTCCGCCGAGGGAAACCTCCCTCTCATATTCTGAATACGTCGGCCCCACAATCAATGCCTTTTTCGGGTGTTTGATCTGGATAAACAGAGAGATCAGCTCCGTAGAGCCGTTACCGACAATAATATTTGCGGCATCGGCATGAACGTATGCGGCGATATGTTTTCGCAGGGAGGTATACTCCCGGTCCGGATAGCTCATGATGGAGTCGATCCGCTCCGCCAGGGTTGCCTTAAGCTTCGGAGAGATTCCCAGCGGATTTACATTCGCTGCAAAGCTAATGATGTCTTCCTTCCGAATTCCATATACCTGTTCTATTGTTTCTAAATCACTTCCATGAAAATGATCGGTATGTCTTATCATAATATAACCTTGCCTTTCTTGTCTACCTGCAAACTTTCGGCTGCAGGTTTAAATTTGCCTATAATTCTTGTGCTTTCGATATGCACTGGATTTTTTTTCATATATGCATTATAATAATATTTAATATTATTTGCAAGAAATGCATCTATAATTATTATGAATTGGTTATCTTAACAATGTTTTTGATCGTGAATGAAATATGCAACCGGATATTGCAAATCTGCCTTTAAAAAATAACTTGAGGTGATGAATTGAAGGAAAAGATGGAGCGTTTCTCAAAAGGGGATTTTGACTATGAACTGCCTTTTTTATATCTTTCCGAGGAAAGCATTGAAATAACCGTAGAGTCCGGCAAAATTCATGAGGGAAGCTTTATTATAAGCAACAGTACCCAAAAACCGATGAAAGGAATCGTCTCCTCCTCCCATCGGCTGTTGACATTGAAAGAAACTGCCTTTTTTGGGGCGGAAAATAAAATTTTTTATCAGTTTAATGCGGGCTGTTTAAAAAACGGGGATACGGTACAGGGAGAAATCAATATCATCAGTGATTGCGGGGAGCAGAGGATGAGCTTTGTGGTACATGTTGAGGCGCCCTATTATATGACCTCCCTGGGAAAGATTAAAGATCTGTTTCAATTTACAAATTTAGCCAGGATGGATTGGAGCGAAGCAAAGAAAATCTTCCGCTCGGAGGGATTTGAGCGGACCTTTCTGCAATCGGATGAGAACTACAAGAGAATTTATCGCAGCCTGTTAAAGAGCATATCGACCAGCCAGGCATTAGAGGAATTCCTGATAGCGATCCATAAAAAGACCAGGATTCGGCTTCATGTTGATAAAGAAAGGCTGGAATACCTGGTTACGGAAGACAGTTTTATGGACAAGCTAACGCTGACGAAGGATCAGTGGGGATATGTGGAGATTAAAGTCAGTACTGATGCGGACTTTATTCAATTTGAGCAGAAATACATCTGGGGGGATTTCTTTCTGGGGAATACCTATCCGATTTCCTTTCTCCTAGATCCGAAGAAAATGCGGTACGGCAATAATTATGGACATATCTGGATAAAAACGGTGCATCAGATCATTGAAATACCGGTCACCTGCAGGCGTCACAGAGAAACGGAGCGGCAGATCTCTCCGGAGAAAAGAAGCTTACAGGTGCAATCCGCTCTGCAGAGAAATTATCTAAAGTTCCGGCTTAACCAGATCGATCTTGCAAAGTATCTGGAAGAGAGTCATCGGCTGCTGCAGCAACTGCCGGAAACCGCCGACAGCAGAATCAAGGAATTCCTGCAGATTCATCTGGCCATTATCAC
>DOWG01000129.1:3259-11409 GCA_003519685.1 Lachnospiraceae bacterium | reverse complement strand
GAACGGGAGGAGGAGAGTACCCGTAAGGCAGCGGACAGCATCCGCGAATTTTATGAGCATGGATACTATCACTGGCAGATGCTGTGGTTTTTACTGTATATCGACCGGCGGTATGAGGATAATAGGGGCCTTAAGCTGATGGATATGAAAGAGCAGTTTACGGCGGGCAACAGAAGTCCGGTGCTTTATTATGAGGCGGCCTGCATCTATAATGCGGAGCCGTATCTGCTTCGTGAACTGACTGCCTATGAGATACAGGTTCTTAATTTCAGTATTAAAAATAAGCTTGTTACAAAAGAGGTCGCGCAGCAGTATGCTTATCTTGCCAATCGAAAGAAACATTTTCATCCCATTATTTTCCGTGGATTGGTTCTGCTGTATGAGGTATTCCCCATCACGGAGATTCTTACCGTAATCTGCTGTATGCTGATCAAGGGGATCAAAAAAGCCGGCAAATATCACAAATGGTTCCGTTTGGGAGTGGAGGCACAGCTTCCGATTACCGAGCTGTATGAATATTTTATGTATTCCCATGAGGAAAATGCGGAGGAGCAGCTACCGCAATCGGTTCTGCTGTATTTTATATATAACAGCAGTTTAAGTGACAATAAGAGGGCGTATCTGTATGCCTATGTGATAAAGAACAGGCACAAGAATGAATCCATTTTCCGAACCTATTATAAAAAGATGGAGCTGTTCACTGCAAAGCAGCTGGAGGCGCATAATATTAATCGCAGCCTGGCTGTTTTATACCGGGAGTTTTACGGAAATGGAGCGGTATCGGCGGAGGCGGCCGCCCATCTGCCCTATGTCATCTATCGGCAGGAGTTTATATGCAATAATCCAAGCATAGTAGGCATCGTAGTAACCCATGAGGAGCTGGAGCTGGAGGAAAACATACCATTGACCGACGGAAGAGCTTGGGTCGATATCTTTTCCAAAACGGCTCGGATATTCCCGGTGGATACCTTCGGAAACCGCTATACTGTTTCCATGGATTATACAATACAGCCATTGATGAAGCCGGAGGATTATGAAGAGATCTGTATCAATTACAGCAACCATCCGAAACTGCTGATTCATCTGTTTGACCGGTGCCAAAGGGACCATATTTTCAATGAGAGAGCGACGGCACTCAGAAAGAAGGTCCTTTCCATCGACGGAATCAACCGGCTTTATTATTATGATTGTCTGGAGGCTCTGGTTGATTATTACTATGAATACTATAATGATGAGCTGCTGGAATACTATCTCAGCTTGATTGCAATCAACGAGGTAAGACCGGAGAAGCGGTTAAAGCTATTGGAGTATATGGTAAAACGCTGCTTCTATGAGAAGGTACTGGATGCGCTTGAAATCTTTGGGTATGAAGAGCTTTCGGTCAATCTGCTGGTGAAGTTTTGCTCCGGCTGGCTTAGTGCAAGCGGCGGAGAGAGAAAACAGGAGCTTATGGTGCATTTGTGCTATTATGTGTTCAACCGGAATAAGTATGATGAGGCAATTCTTAAGTATCTAGTCCGGTATTTCTTCGGTCCGACAAAGGAAATGTTTCGTATCTGGAAGGCGGCAAAAGGCTTCGAGGTGGATACCCACATGCTGGAGGAAAGGCTTCTGGTGCAGATGCTGTATACGGAAGGCTATGTACAGGATAGCTTTCTTATCTTCAAAGAATATTATAAAAATGTAACGAACCGTACGCTGGTGAGAGCATTTCTCTCCTTCTATGCATATAAGTATTTAATTCATGACTGGGTAATCAATACGGAGCTCTTTCCGATCATGCGAAGGGAGATCAATTATGAGGAAAATGATTTATGTCTGCTGGCCTGGATAAAGTACCATAGCAACACCCGCAAGTTCTCAGAAAATGATCAAATCTTCCTTGCTTATCAGATTCACCGGCTGGTGAAAAAAGGTATCGTACTTTCTTTTTTTGAACGGTATAAGGGAAGAGTAAAGCTTCCGGATAGTATTTTGAATAAATACTATATCGAATATAAGACCGATCCGAAGAAGCAGGTCTATATTCACTACCGTTTGCTGGATGCGGAGGACAGCGGGGAGTATATTACGGAACGAATGCCCAATGTTTTTATGGGAATCCATGGGAAGGAATTCGTCCTTTTCTATCACGAAGTTCTTCAGTATTATATTACGGAGGAATATGGGGAGGAAGTAACGATTACGGAGAGCATCCAGGTACATAATGAGAAAGAACCATCGGAGGAAGAATCCAGGTATAATCAGATTAATTTAATGCTTCTGGCAAAGGAAATGCATGATGAAGCGACTCTCCTTGATCTTATGGAGCATTATGTGAAGACGGAGTTCCTGGTATCAAAATGTTTTCAGCCGATAGAACATAATACATGATAGGAGTGTCAAAAGCGGATTTATGAATGAAGATGATTTGTTAGGAAGGCTTTGACACTCATCTTGAGAGATAAGAGGTGAATTCGATTGGATACACCCGGAAAATTAATAGTAGGATATGATTTGTGCGAGGATTTTACGCAAATCAGCTGTTTCAGCTACAAGCGGCAGGAGCCGGTCACCATCAGTCCGGCGGGGGAGGAGGATTACAGTCCCATTCCTACCGTGTTGTGTATTAAGCAGGAAACAAAGCAATGGCTGTTTGGAGAGGAAGCGGTAATCTGCGCAGCGGCAGGGGAAGGAATCCGGATTGATTCTATTCTTAGCAAAATAATAACCGGGGAAGAAACTGTAATTTTCGATCAGAAATTCACCGGAGTAATGCTGCTGGAAAAATTTCTTCGGAAAACTCTGATGCTAATTAAAAATTATTTTCCTACCGAACCGATCACACAGCTGGTAGTAACCGTTCGGGATACCCAGCCGGCTCTTGTGGAAAAAATCTATCAGGCGCTGTCGATGCTTGGAATCGATAAGGACCGTGCTGTTGTCATGGGGCATGCGGGAGCATATCTTTACTATGCTTTAAGCCAGGAGCGTTCGCTATGGCTGAACGATGTCGGCCTATTTGATTTTAACAGGCAAGGACTGAGCTATTATCAGATCAGCTTTAACCGGAGAGTCAAGCCGATTGTGGCCAGTCTTGCCAAAAAAGATTTAACGGATCATTTAAGCTATGATATGCTGGACAAGAAAGAGGTCGATGTGGGTTATATCTTTAAAACCCTCGCAGACACCCTGCTGTTTAAACAAATTGTTTCCACCCTGTATTTTACCGGGATAGGCTTTGAGGGCGGCTGGGCGGAGAAAATTATACAAAGTCTCTGTACGGGAAGGAGAGCCTTTCTTGGACAAAATCTGTACACGAAGGGGGCCTGCTATGCTGCGAAGGAGCTTTCCGGGGATCGAAAGCTGGAGGACTATATCCTGCTAAATGACGAGATGATTACAAGCTCGATAGGGATTCGTCTGTATGCGGATGCAAAAATGACGGAAGTGCCTTTAACCGAGGCGGCCATACCATGGTATGAGGTAAATAAAAGCATTGAAGTCATTCCGGAGGATGAGGCTGAGATTGAGCTGGTTATTAAAAACATTATAACAAGGGAAGTCCTTCGGGAAAGATTGGTCCCCAGCCATTTGCCGGAACGTCCGAAACGAATGACAAGGCTGGAAATCAACCTAACCTGTACCAGCAGTTCCGAAGCAAAGATAACGGTTACGGACCGCGGATTTGGAGCTTTCTATCCGGAGACCGGGCGGGTTTGGGAGTTTCTGCTGGAAATATAATGGAGACAGGGTCAAAAGCCTTCCAGATAAATTGAAAAAGAGGTAGGATACTATGGGCAAATTAATACTATGCAGTGGGGTCAGGACAGAACGGCCGTATGTATTTTCCCAGGCCGGCGTTCGTATTTATTCCATAGAAGAATTGTGCTATTATTTATATCATCATGTTTACCTGATTGAAGAAAGCCTATTTACAGATTCCCTGCTGGACTGGATCGGTACGGAGTTAAAACTTGCGGATCGGGCGGAAAAATTAAAAACCTTAAAAGCAAAGGGCGCGGATTTAAAGACGATCGTTACCGTAGTGCTGTGCAGCTGTGACTATTATGGTGAGAAGGAAATCATGAGCTTTCTTAAAGTGCTTGACGGTGTGATCGGCATGCCCCGTTGGAAGAGAAATTTTTATAAGGCAAATGAGTTATTGAACAATCGGCAGTATACAGAGGCGCTCAGTGAGTATGACCGCATCGTAAATCCCGAGGAAGGAAACAGCTTAACCCCGGAGGATTATGGGGATGTGCTTCATAATATGGCAATCGCAACGGCGCAGAGTAAGGGGCTAAAGGAAGCAACGGAGCTCTTTCGTCAGGCTTACGAGCATAATCATCGGGAGGAGAGCCTGCAGCAGTTCTTATATGCGGTATTACTAAGCGGCGGCGATTTTGAGGAAAAGGCTGGGGAATACCAAGTGGACGAAGCAACAAAGAATGCGATGACCCGTTATATGGAGCAAATCCAGGGGGAGGCCGAGGTCAGCGATGGAATGATAGAAATTCATCGATTAAAGCAGTGCAAAGCGGAAGGCAGAATTGCAGAATACTATAGAATTGCGGATGAAATAATAGAGAAATGGAAGATTCCCGTAAGGCAGGTCTTCCAATAGCTTTTACATAAGAGAGGTATACCGATGGGATTCTTGGGATTATTGAAACGTAAAAAAACAGAAACAAAAGAGAAGGACTATATTCCGAAAAGTGATAAAAAAAGCAGCAGACAGCAAACTGCGCCGGCGGATCAGCTTAGCTTTCTTGTGGATAATTGTGAATTGATATCTGAAAGCGATCGTCAGATTGAGGAGGCGAAAGTAGAATATCAGGCAGTTACCTCCTATTTGACGGATATGCAGCGGATTGATATGAGTCTAAAGGAGCAGAGGGAGAAGCTGGAAGAGGCAGCCCGTAATATATATAACTTAACAAGGGAACGGAATCTCTTCCAGCAGAAAAATACAATCCTGACGGACCGGCAGTATCGCCTTTTTGAACGGTACGAGATGCAGCTCCCGAGGGAGCTGCCGGAGATTAAGGAAAGAGAAGAATATCAGGATAAGATTCATAGGGATATGGAGTTTCTTGAGAAAGAAAAGAACGCCCTGGCAGCGGAGCAGGAGGATATCATCAGCAAGCAGGGATATTTAAAGTGGATTGCAATTACAACCAGTATCATTGTAGTATTTCTGTTTATCATCTTTGCCCTGCTGGAAAATTATTCGGAGGCCAATTTATCGATTCCTTTTCTGCTTACGGTACTGATGGGAATGGCATCCTCTCTCTATATTTTTATGGAGGCAAGAAAAAATACTTATGCTATCCAGTTTGTTCAGGCAAAGCAAAAAAGACAGATCATGTTGATGAACAAAGTTAAAATAAAATCCGTAAACAATCTGAATTTTCTGGAGTATACCTATAACAAATACACGGTGGATAACTACGATAAACTAAAAGCCTTATGGGAAGAATATATAGTACTGAAAGAGGAAGCCCGAAAATATCAGACCAACACCCAGATGCTGAATTTTTATAATAATGAGTTGATGAAAGAACTAAAGGAAATCGGGGTATCGGATTCGGAAATATGGATCTATCAGCCGAGTGCGATTATTGATAGCAAGGAAATGGTGGAGGTACGGCATCGTCTCAATGTCCGCCGGCAAAAGCTGCGGGATAGAATTGATACCATTATGAAGCAGAAGGAGGAATCACTGGAAGTAATCAAATCCACAATCAAGGAGAATCCGGAGAGCGCACAGGAGGCAAATCTGATATTAAAACGATATGGTATCCCGGAGATCGAATAGGCAGGGCTCGGGAGCAAACTATCAAAATATGATATAATATTTGACACATATCTTTTATATGGGTATAATATAATTAAAGAAAGGAATAATATATCATTATATGATAGAACAGGGGCGAAAAAAATGAGTAAATTTATTGATAATGTTAATGAGTATTTAGCCGTTAAAAAAATAAAAAGAACATATATAAGTTTGAAATCAGGAATTGAGGCGAATAAATTATCGCGGATATTAAATGAGGTACAAGAGGCAACTACCAGTGATATGGAAAAAATAGCATATGCATTAGGCGAGAAAATAGAATTTTTTATTGGGGACAATATAAGCATCTCTAATAATAAATCCGTAGAGAGCTTAAATGTAGCGTTTTATGCCGGAGAACCAAAAGCGGAGCAACAGGAATTTGCTTTGAAATTAATTGATTTCTTAGAAAACTTAGATGCTGTTCTAGGAGTTGAAAAAAGATTATCAACTACCAACCTTTCTATGAGGAGTGATTGAGTGGATTTCAAGAAATTTCAAACGATTATTTCAAATAGCAAAAAAAATAAAGACTCAGTAAATGAAAAATTAAAAGAATTTTATAATGAAGCAAATATGGAAAACAAAGACGATTTGCTGAATATTATGCAAATAGCCAGAGCGGTTATTAATAAAAAGGGTTATTTGTTAGCCGAAATTCCTTTTAAGGATAATGAAATAGGAGCCATTTGTTTTAGCGGAGACGGGTCAAAATATGTTTTACTAAATTCAACATTACCAAGAGTAAATGTTAACTTTTCTCTATGCCATGAAATATATCATATTCTATATCAATGCCATCCTTTTGAAGAATCTGTTGAACTCTACATGAATGAGAATTATTATGATCATGAAGAAGAGATCATGGCGAATCATTTTGCGGCAGCGTTAATGATGCCGGAATTGAAATTTATAAAAATGTTTTATAAATTTGAGCAGGAAGCGGAAGAGGATAAATTCGAATTGCAGACGATTGTAAATCTGATGAATTACTTTTCAGCACCATATATGGCTGTTTTGATTCGCTGCTATGAGTTAGAATTACTCAAAGACGGTAATAGTTTGAAAATGTTATTGAGTATTACTTCGGAACAAATAAGAGATCAGTTTGATAAGCTATGGTTGAATATGGAGTTATTAAAAGGATCAAAAAATGACGACTTTGAAAAATTACTGGTATTAGTAAATAAAAAGGGTGAATATCTTATTTCACGAGAACTAATGGGTAAGACAGAGCTGGAAAAGATAGAGAACAATTTGAGAAAATTATATCAAGAGATTAGGGGGTAATCCAATGGAAAAAACATTTGTGGAAACCCCTTATAATTTTGATGAGATTGAAAAATATGTAGTTCTTGATAAGAAAAAAGTTACTGACATGATATTAGTTGCAGATGTTTGCTTCATTTATGATACTTGCGCTATTAGAAATCATGCAAAAATTTATAATATTAATCCATTCCTATCCTATATAAAAAGTAAAAAAGGGGTTGTGATAATCACAAGAACTGTTTTATTGGAAATGTGCTCGAAGGATCATAAGATGTGGAGAGAACATATTGATTTCATTAAAAAATTATACGATGAAGGTATTCGTGTATTAATATTTAATGAAGAAGATTCTTTGAAATGTCTAAGAAAGGTTTATAGTTACTCGGAAGAAGAGCTTAATATTTTTTTGAAATATGCATTGAGAACAGCACGGAAATGGAAAGGTACTGTTGATGAGATTATTGCTAATTCTGGAGAAAACATGATACAAAAACTTTGCGGGAACAAGATCTCTTCGAGAACAGAATTGTTTTCTGCGTTTTTTCAAATGGCTAGGGCGGGCAGAAAATCAGAAGATAATATGGCAGAAGAATTATTCATGGTTTGCATAGCGATATTGTCGAATATTCCGGATCGAAATGAATACAAGTACATAATTATTAGTGAAGACAGAAAATTTATTAGAAAGCTGGTAATGATGAGTGAGAATCTAGAAAAACATACCGGGGCAAAGAGATGCTCATTATTAACAACACCCGCACTATGTCAACTTCTTATAAAAGAAGGATTAATAAATACAATAATGGAGCTTCAAAATATATTAGATTGCACCTATCAAGATAGGAATATAAAAGTTTGCTGTTCCGAAGAATATGATCTGAAGCCAAAAGAAAAAGATTTTGATAAGGAAAAATTAGCGGACAAGCTATTATACGATGCTAACTTCACAATATATTATTGACTTAGACAAAAAGCTGACAAAGATCGAAAGATCGATGTTACTGTTCACACCCACCATGTATACCATGTTATGATTTCGACAAATGTATCCGATTCG
>DOWG01000129.1:0-3243 GCA_003519685.1 Lachnospiraceae bacterium | reverse complement strand
TATTGGGGGTGTGAACAGTAACAGATCGATAAAACAAACGAAAAATAAAAGCGAAAACACTTGACATAATTATAATATTTGCATAGTATATAGATAAACTTTCATAATTTCAAATGTAATGAGGGAGAGGATTAGATAAGGGATGCTTATCAGAGAGGATCACTCACCGGCTGAAAGGTGATCCAAGGCAAGCTTATTGAAGGTAGCTCCGTAGCAGCATTTCTGAAACCGCAGGGCGTGTAGGATATGCCGGGAAGTCCCGTTATAGACAAAGAGATGGAGAATGAATTACTAATTAATTTCTATAGCAAACCGGCTTAAAAAAGCCAGATGTATTTTGCACAATCTCCATGAATAAAGGTGGTACCACGGTTCTTCGTCCTTTGCGGCGTAAGAACCTTTTTTATCGTATAGGAAATTGCGCCCTATACGATAAAAATCGCTCCGCTAAGGATGCGCACTCGCACGTAAGGTATTTATCTGCCTACGGCAGAACGCGCTCGGCGCGGGAGTTTGCCAAGGCAAACTCTTTCTTATTTGGAAAGCACCGTCCATCAATCGCAAAAAGAAAGGAAGACATTTTCATGAAAAAAGAATTGGCAAAAACCTATGATCCAAAAGACATTGAAGACCGAATATATCAAAAATGGCTGGACAAGAAATATTTTCATGCTGAAGTCGACAGAAGTAAGAAACCATTTACAATCGTGATTCCGCCGCCAAATATTACCGGGCAGCTCCATATGGGGCATGCGCTTGATAATACCATGCAGGATATCCTGATTCGTTTTAAGAGAATGCAGGGATATAACGCCCTGTGGCAGCCGGGAACCGATCATGCCAGCATCGCAACCGAGGTTAAAATTATCGAGCAGCTGAAAAAAGAGGGTATTGATAAGGAAGAGTTGGGACGCGAAGGCTTCTTGGAGAGAGCTTGGCAATGGAAGGACGAATACGGCGGAAGAATTATATCGCAGCTCAAGAAGATGGGCTCCTCCTGTGATTGGGACAGGGAGCGTTTTACCATGGACGAGGGATGTTCTAAGGCGGTGAACGAGGTATTCGTTAAGCTCTACAAGGAAGGCTATATTTATAAGGGATCCAGAATCATTAACTGGTGCCCGGTCTGCCATACTTCCATCTCGGATGCGGAGGTAGAGCATGAGGAGCAGGCAGGACATTTCTGGCATATAAAATATCCGATCGTTGGCAGTGATGAATTTGTAGAAATCGCTACGACCAGACCGGAGACCATGCTCGGAGATACGGCAGTGGCGGTTCATCCGGAGGATGAGAGGTACCGTCACCTGGTTGACAAAAAAGTAATGCTTCCGCTTGTGAATAAAGAAATTCCGATTATTGCCGATTCCTACGTGGATAAGGAATTTGGAACCGGTGTGGTTAAGATTACTCCTGCCCATGATCCGAATGATTTTGAAGTAGGCAAGAGACACAACCTGCCGGAGATCAATATCATGAATGATGATGCTACCATTAATGAACTGGGCGGCAAATATGCCGGTATGGATCGTTATGAAGCGCGGAAGCAGATTGTTAAGGATCTGGATGAATTAGGACTGCTGGTTAAGATAGAGGATCATGTACACAATGTCGGTACTCATGATCGATGCAAAACGACGGTAGAACCCCTGATTAAACAGCAGTGGTTTGTTAAGATGGATGAACTGATTAAGCCGGCAGTAGAAGCCGTTAAGACGGGCGAAGTTCAGTTCGTACCGGAGCGATTTGATAAGATCTACTTTAACTGGACCGACAATATCCGAGACTGGTGTATTTCCAGGCAGCTCTGGTGGGGGCATAGAATTCCGGCATATTACTGCGACAGCTGCGGTGAAATCATTGTAGAGAAAGAGGAGCCCTCCAGATGTCCAAAATGCGGCAGCACCCATCTAAGACAGGATGAGGATACGCTGGATACCTGGTTCAGCTCGGCATTATGGCCATTTTCCACTCTCGGCTGGCCGGAGAAGACAAAAGATTTGGATTATTTCTATCCGACGGACGTGCTGGTTACCGGATATGATATCATTTTCTTCTGGGTAGTACGAATGGTATTCTCCGGATACGCACATATGGGACAGAAACCGTTCAGCAAGGTTCTTATCCATGGATTGGTAAGAGATGCGCAGGGGCGTAAAATGAGTAAATCCCTGGGAAATGGAATTGATCCGCTTAAAGTGATCGATAAATACGGCGCAGATGCGCTCCGCCTTACCTTNNTTTGCCAATAAGGTATGGAATGCCTCCCGTTTTATCATGATGAATCTGGAGAAGGCAAAGTCAAGCGAAACCATTGACGAGAAGCTTCTGACCATAGCAGATAAATGGATCTTAAGTAAGGCAAACATCCTTGTAAAGGAAGCTACCGAGAACATGGAAAGCTTCGAGCTTGGTATTGCGGTTCAGAAAATATACGATTTCATCTGGGAAGAATTCTGCGATTGGTATATTGAGATGGTGAAACCCAGATTATACAGCGATACTGACGAGACAAAGGCAGCAGCCTTATGGACCTTAAAGAAGGTACTGGTTACCTCCTTAAAGCTGCTTCACCCTTATATGCCGTTTATCACCGAAGAGATCTACGTTACCCTTCAGGAGATGTCCGGTATTCAGGAATCGGAGTCCATTATGATTGCAAAATGGCCGGTTTACAGAAAGGAATATGAATACAGCAGGGAAGAGGAAGCCGTAGAATTAATTAAGGCAGCAGTAAAGGGTATTCGCAACGTTCGTTCCGAAATGAATGTTCCGCCGAGCAGAAAAGCAAAGGTTATCGTGGTATCCGAGAATGAAAAGATAAGAGATATCTTCACCGAAAGCCAGATCTTCTTTGCAACACTCGGATATGCCGGTTCTGTACTGGTTCAGCCGGATAAAGCCGGTGTTCCGGAGGATGCGGTATCTGCCGTAATCCCGGGAGCCGCGATCTATATACCATTTGCCGATCTGGTTGATATCGATAAGGAGATAGAGCGCCTTACGAAGGAAAAGAGCAGACTGGCGGGCGAGCTAAAGCGTGTGAACGGAATGCTTGCCAATGAAAACTTTGTAAAGAAGGCTCCGCAAAGCAAGCTGGAGGAAGAAAAAGCAAAGCTTGCTAAGTATACGGATATGATGGAGCAGGTAACGGAGAGACTGGAACAGTTAAGTAAGTAGGCAGTTCATAGGATCTCATTTAATATTGAGTATAAATGAAGCAAAAAAGCCATGGCGTATCTT
>DOWG01000229.1 GCA_003519685.1 Lachnospiraceae bacterium | reverse complement strand
GATTTGGAATACTTATGGACCGTGCTTTTGATGCTCATCATGTATACCTGTGCGATTTTCTATCATGTAAGCGATTTGAAGCTTGGTAATCGGATTTGGCTCTTTAAACTGAATCCACTTTACTTAATTATTGTAAATTTTAGAAATTCAATGTTTGGAAATCCTCTGGATATGGAAGCGTTAGTCCTTTCTGCAATCTATAGCTTTGCTGCGCTGATCTTTGGCGTGGTGCTATTCTATAAGGAACAGGACAAATTTATTATGAACATATAACAAATGGAAGAACATAACCAGGTTGGTAGAACGGAGGTTCTTTTGAAGAAAAACGAGGTATTAAAGGTTGAGAATGTCAGTATGAAATTCAACCTGATGGAGAAAAAAGTTGATAATTTGAAAGAATATGTAATTAAAGCGATAAAGCGCGAGCTAAGGTATCAGGAATTCTGGGCGCTCCGTGACATTTCCTTTTCTCTCAATAAGGGGGACCGCCTGGGTATCCTAGGACTGAACGGCGCAGGAAAAAGTACGCTTCTTAAAATTATTGCAGGTGTACTAAAGGCGACCGAAGGAGAGATCACGATCAAGGGAAAGGTGGTTCCGCTGCTGGAGCTTGGTGCCGGCTTTGATCTGCAGTATACCGGTGCGGAGAACATCTACCTATACGGTGCCGTGCTGGGTTATTCAAAGGAATTTATCGAGGAGAAATACGATGAAATTCTAGAATTTTCGGAGCTGGGAGATTTTATTGATGTTCCTGTGAAAAACTATTCCTCCGGAATGAAGGCAAGATTAGGATTTTCTATTGCTACAATTGTAGAACCGGATATCTTAATTCTGGATGAGGTATTATCGGTAGGCGATGCTAAGTTCAGAAGAAAAAGCGAAAAGAAGATTATGACCATGTTTGAAAAGGGAGTAACGGTCCTTTTCGTTTCCCATTCCATTGATCAGGTTCAGCGGCTGTGTGACCGCTCGATTCTGCTGGAGCATGGAAGAATGATTGCAAACGGTTCAACCGATGAAGTCAGCAAAATATATGAAGATAAGATTAATTCGTAGATTACGGTAAATACTCAGATAGAATAGAAATTAAAAACAAGGAGGAAAATCTTCCGACCGGGAAGAGGAAAGCAATATGAAAAAGGTTATCACTTATGGAACTTATGATCTGCTGCATGTGGGACATATCAATTTATTAAGAAGGGCAAGAGAATTAGGAGATTACCTTTTGGTAGTACTGTCCTCGGATGAATTTAATGCGATTAAACATAAAACCGCATATCACAGCTATGAGGATCGAAAAATCATTCTGGAATCCATCCGTTACGTGGACAAGGTTATTCCGGAATATACCTGGGATCAGAAGATCAAAGATGTTATCGATAATGATATTGATATCTTCGTAATGGGAGATGATTGGAAGGGACAGTTCGATTTTCTCAAGGAGTATTGCGAAGTAATCTATCTTCCGAGGACGAAGGGCATCTCTACGACGAAGATAAAAGAAGATCTGCAGCTGGGCATGAAGAACGAATAGTAACAACAAATAAATCTCAATATCTCTATGGAATTTTATAAAAAATTACAGCAGCCGGAAAAGGGGGATCTTACTTAATTTGGGGACCCTTTTTCCGGTTTGGTACATAAGACGAATCAATATTACAATGTAGGTTAAGTGACAAAAAGTCATGCGGGAAATTATTATGCATGATTAAAACTGTGGTTTTTAAAGCTGCGGCAGAGAATGTGGGAGTAGGTTGTAGAAAGATAGGTTCGGAAATAGGGACGTGGATATGACACTCCCGCAAAGAACATGCGAGCCAATTGTCCCGCAAAGAACGTGCGGGCCATTAGAAGAGCATGGATGTAGATAGAGATTAAAAGGTAAGGAGAGGCTGGGGGAAAGGATGCCGGGTAAACTCATGAAGATAATTAAGAATTGCATCAAAGCAGTTGTATTACTGGGGTATCGGGCCTGTATAAGAATTTTTCCGGTTCGGCAGGACGTTATTTTATTTGAAAGCAACCTAGGAAGAAATTATACCGGGAATCCTAGAGCAATTTATGAGGAAATGGTACGGCAGGGGTTGGACAAAAAATACCGCTGCTATTTTATCCTAGAGGATAGGAATACGGTTCTTCCCGGAGCGGCGAAGAAGGTGAAACGGACAAGGTTTCGGTATTTCTTTTTGTTTGCCGTTGCCGGTATCTGGGTATCCGACTCAAGACTGCCAATGTATATAAGAAAACGCCCGAAGTGCCGCTATATTCAGACCTGGCATGGTACGCCGCTGAAAAAGCTCGCTTTGGATATGGATACGGTTTTTATGGCCGGAGAAACAGGGATTGAGGAATATAAGAAGAACTTTTATGACAATGCCCAGACCTGGGACTACCTGGTATCGCAGAACCATTATTCCACAGAAATATTCCGCCGGGCATTCGGATTTCGGAAAACGATGCTGGAGATCGGCTATCCGAGAAATGATGTGCTGTTTCGGAAAAACAATACGGAGGAGATCCGAAAGCTAAAGAAACAGCTTGGACTGCCGCTGGACAAACGCATCCTGCTCTATGCACCCACATGGCGGGACAATGAATTCTATGGACAGGGAAAATATAAGTTTAACCCACCGCTGAATTTCTCCATGCTGCAGGAGGCAATCGGAGAGGACTCGGTTATGATCGTGAAGTATCATTATCTTATCATGGATCAGATTGACTGGTCGCCTTACCGGGGGTTTGTATATTCCTATGACCTAAGCTATGATATTTCGCTTCTGTATCTGGTGTCTGATTT
>DOWG01000198.1:6243-12231 GCA_003519685.1 Lachnospiraceae bacterium | reverse complement strand
AAAGAAAGCATTAAGGCAGAGAATATCCGTGTTCTGATAAAAACCACGGATTATACCGGCTACTATCATAATGAAGTAACATTAACGTCCGATGAAGAATTTACAATTCAGGGGAAAAAGAATAAGAAAACCTATGCTGCCGGCGAAACGGTGACAATTAACCCGGATTATGAGCTGCTGTCCGATGGCAGAGTTAAGGTAGAGACCGCATCGGAGAAAGGCAAGATTCAGCTGCTATCCGTCAAGAGGATGAGTGGGAATCCCAAATACCGGGGTTCCATCGAAATCGCAAAGGATGCGAATGGGCTTCTCATTGTTAACGAACTGCCTCTGGAGGAATATCTGTATGCCGTGATACCCAGTGAGATGCCGACCTATTACGGCATGGAGCCTTTGAAGGTACAGGCCGTCTGTGCCAGAAGCTATGCTTATCGGCATCTTTTGGCGAATAGCCTGAACCAATACGGGGCTCATGTCGATGACAGCGTATCCTATCAAGTATACAATAATATCTCGGAAAATGAAGATTCCATTCTTGCAGTCAAGGATACCTATGGGCAGGTAATCAAATATGACGAAGAAGTCATTACCGCATACTATTTCTCGACGTCCTGCGGACATACGACGATGCCGGAGTATGTATGGGCCAATGGCCAGCCGATTCCTTATCTGAAGGGCAAGCTGATGGCGACAGAGAACAGTAAGGAGGTCAGCTCTCAGGAAAGTATTCGCCTCTACCAGGACTTATCAAAGGAAGAGAACTTTAGAAAATTTATTAAGGACGATGACGTTGTGACCTACGACAGTGAATTTGATTGGTATCGTTGGAATACGACTCTGAATATAGAGGATGTTCAAAAGAATATTGATGAAAAATTATCGAGCAGATATCAGGCTAATCCGAGCTTGGTACTGACGATGGTAAAACCGGAACAGGGAGGGAAGGAAGCAGTTTTTGAGAGTGTTCCGGTGGATTCGATTGGTAAAATTGTGGATATCGCTGTGAAAAAAAGAGAAGCCGGTGGAATTATTACCGAACTTTTAATTACCGGCAGTAAGAATACCGTTGTAGTAAAGACGGAATATAATATCCGGCTGCTTCTTGCGCCGAAAAACAGCAAAATCGTAAGGAAGGATCTTAGTGAGGTGAATGGTCTAAGCTTATTGCCCAGTGCGTTTTTTGTTATAGATAAAACGGTGGTAGATAATAAACTTACGAGCATTACCCTGACCGGCGGCGGATACGGCCATGGAGTAGGAATGAGCCAGAACGGGGTTAAGGCAATGGCGGACCAGGGCAAATCCTATGAGACAATTGTATCCTATTTTTATGAAGGAACCAAGCTGGGCTTTATCTATGAATAATGGTATCCTTTGAGGATGTCTGATAAAGCTTTTTCACCTTATGGACGAAGAGCTTATTTTCTAAGAGACGGTTACATTCCGCACCGATAAAAAGGATATACATTAAAAAATACATCCAGAGCATAAATAAAACAATTGCCGTCAGGCTTCCGTAGGTGGCAGAAAAATTAGAGAAGTTATCAATGTAGTAGGAAAAGGCATAGGAGAATCCCATCCATCCGGCAGCGCTGAGGAGCGCTCCCGGAAGCTCCTTCATGATATTGGTCTTCCGATTCGGGATGACAACATAGATAAGCAGGAAAAAGATCACAAGGGTAACGAGACCCACGATCGTCCGCAGGCTGATAATCACAAGTGCCATATCCATGAGTACCGGAAATTGACGCTCGATCCACAGGTACAATCGATTTCCGAATACAAAAAGTAACATAGTGATAATGACCATAACAGCAAAGATCAAAGTATATAAAGCAGAGATCGCGCGAAGAAAGAAATAATCTCGCGTTTCTCTGATTTCATATACCACGTTCAGACCTCTCATGATGGCAAGAAAGCTTTTTCCGGCAGACCAAAGCGTAGTAATCGCGGTTACCGGAATTAAGGTTCCGGAAACAGTCGTATCATAGATCTGTGTAACGATGGATACGACCATGGAATTGACACCGCTCGGAAAGATCAGTGAGAACAATTCCAGCATGGAGCTTTCAGTAATCGGAAAATATTTAATTATAGTAAAAAGAAGCATAATGAACGGGAAAAAAGAGATGATTATAAAAAAGGCAGCCTGCGCTGAATACGCCTGTATATGATCATCCTGAATTTTCCTGTCAAATAATCTTATTAATTTATAGGTGGCTTTCACCATCTGAATCACATCCAAACATTAGTAATCAATTGTGATTATATTATTCCATAATAATCCGGGTATGTCAATGAAAAGGCTTGGAATACCGGTAATGATGTTACTGTTCACACCTGGGCAAAGTCTATTATATGATTTCGTCAAATGTATCCGAGTTCGGAGACGCTTAGCTTAAGCTTCATTATATTATATGAGCGCCCAAATTAGAATATCCATGAAACCAGCGGCTGATCGAACGTAATTGCAATAATAAGCATAGATAGTGATTACGGCGGCTGACCAGTCAAAAACAGCCGTGATATGTCGATTTGGAGGACTAAGACGCAATTGATAATTTGCGAAGGATAAAGTATAATAAATTAGGTATATTTCTTCGTATTATTGTGGATAAACTCTTGATTTTTGATGGTTTTATAGTTATGATGTTAATTAGGGTATTTCTAACAATAGAAGCACATTAGTTTAATATAGAGAGAGATCAAGGAGGGAATCGGTATGATCAATTTTGATGAAGAAATTGAAAAATTTCAGCCTAGCTTGGAGATCGAACAGGCAGAAGATGTGATTAATAATAACGACTTGACAGATATAACGGACATACTGAAAGAATTATTGAAAGAAAAGAATGACAAATAGAANNCGAATGGGATTGTATACTACAAAAAGTTAGGTGGGGATAAGAGTGATTTGCCCAAATTGCGGAAGTAATATATCGGATGGAAGAAAGCGCTGTGAGCGCTGCGGTATGGATTTGTCATTATACCGGAAAATAATATATGCTTCGAATCAATATTATAATAACGGTTTAGCAAAAGCGAAGGTTCGTGACTTATCCGGAGCAATTACCGCTTTACGCAACAGCCTTGAATTAAATAAATTAAATACGAATGCCAGGAATCTTTTGGGACTGGTTTATTTTGAAATGGGAGAAACGGTGGCTGCCCTTAGTGAATGGGTGATCAGCAAGCATCTTCAACCGGAGGATAATAATGCGGAAGAATACATTAGCCGGGTTCAATCCAATCCAACGAAACTGGAATATCAGAATCAGGCAATTAAGAGATATAATACTGCGCTGAATTATGCGAAGCGCAAAAGTGATGATCTGGCAGTTATTCAGCTGAAGAAGGTTATTTCATTGAATCCTCATTTTATCCGTGCTTATCAATTATTATCCTTATTGTATATGAAGAGCGGGGAAAATGATAAGGCGGAAAGAATGTTGGCGAAGGCGGCGAAGATTGATGTTTCAAACAACACTACCTTGCGGTATAGGAAGGAGCTGGAGGTACCTGCGGCGCTTAAGGATTCCGATAACAATTCAGAAGCCACAAATAGTACTACCTCTTCCATCATGCCGGTTTCCTCCTATAAAGAGGATAAGCCGAATATTATGGCTTTTGTTAATTTAGTGGTAGGTGTAATCATCGGAATTGCAGTGACTGCATTTTTGATTATTCCATCGATTGATAAGAAACACAATATGAACGATAATTTGAATTATATTGATTACAGTTCGGGGCTTGCAATTCAGGAGGAGAAGGATAAGACAATCAAAGATCTTCAGCAAAAGAATACGGATTTGCAGGATCAGGTGAACAAGCTGCAGAAAGAGGTCGACAGCTTTGCCACGCCGGAGGATAGCAATGCGATCTATAATCCGCTCTTTGAAGCGGTAGACCGCTATATGACGGAGATGACGAAAACCAATGTGAAAGACCGTGATTATACCGGTATTGCAGAAATTCTTGCGACCATAGACGAAGACAAATATGAATCGGAGACTTCGATTGCTTTATTAAAGCGGCTGCAGCAGGAAGTCTACCCTACCGCGGCACAAATCCATTATGACCTTGGTCATAATCTGTATAGTAGTGCAAAATACGAGGAATCACTTGCGGAATTTGCGAAGTCCATGACCTATGATCCGACCAATGTAAATCCTGTGTATTTTACAGCGAGAGCTTACCATCGTTTGAAGGATTATGATAATGCGGCTTTGTATTACAATAGGGTACTCTCGGATTATCCGGGTTCCAGGAGAGAGAGGAATGCGAAAGATTTCTTGGCGCAGGTGCAGAGCGCGGTCGAATAACCAGGAAAGCAATAATTTATATGATTGTGATAGAACAACAAAAGATAAGAATTATGAAAAGACGTTTGATGCAGGAACGCTTTATGCGTTCCCATAAATGTCTTTTTTTATCGCATAGGAGTGCCCTATACGATGAAGGAAATGTATCACAAGGCAAGGAGGGAATGAAATACATGCAGGATCTGAAAAATCAAGGAAGAAAAAATGCAAGAGCAGGAGAGGAGGGGACCACTTACGAGGTACTTAAGAGATGCCTGATCATCCATTTAAATGGAGAGTTGGATCACCACAACGCAATTGGCATTCGAGAAAAAGCGGACAAGCTGATTGAGCGTAATCATATAAAGCATATTGTGTTTGATTTTTCCGGCACCAATTTTATGGATAGCGCCGGGATTGGTGTGATTATGGGAAGATATAAGAAAGTAATTTTTATAGGGGGAAAGATCGCTGTTACGAATCTAAATTCTACAGTGGATCGGATATTTCGGCTATCCGGGCTGTATAAAATCATTGAAAAGCATGATACCGTGGAAGCAGCCCTGAATCATCTTCAATAAGCTTAATCTGAGGATATGGTAGGAAAAGGAAAGGGGATAAGAAAACAAAATGAATGATACCAACGAAATGTTATTGGAGTTTGAAAGCAAATCTCAAAATGAAAGCTTTGCCAGAACCGTAGTTGCTGCTTTTGCTGCCCAGCTGGATCCGACAATTGAGGAACTGGCAGATATAAAGACAGCGGTATCCGAAGCCGTTACGAATTCCATCATTCATGGATATGTGGACTGCATCGGCAAGATTCGGATGAAATGCGTCCTTTGTAATAATGAGCTTACCGTTGAAATACAAGACTTTGGAGTAGGGATTGATAATATTCCCGAAGCAATGGAGCCGTTATATACGACCAGACCGGAGCTGGAAAGGTCGGGGATGGGTTTTTCTTTTATGGAAGCTTTTATGGATCAGTTAGAAGTGCAGTCAACGGTTGGAGAAGGTACTGTGGTAAGGATGAAAAAGAGAGTAGGCAAGCCGGATAAAATAAAGGATGATACGCAGCAAACCAAACAGCAGCATCTGGTTCATGATTAGAGAAGAAAGGCAGGAAGGGAGTGGGGGTTAATGTGGATACACTTGAGCTGATCAAGCTATCACAAGCGGGCGATAAGGAAGCAAGGGACCGCGTTGTAACAGAAAACGTCGGCTTGGTCTGGAGTATCGTCAGGAGATTCGCCAATCGAGGGCATGAGATGGAAGACCTGTTCCAGATTGGGAGTATCGGCTTAATCAAGGCAATCGACAAATTTGATTCCTCCTATGAGGTGAAATTCTCAACCTATGCAGTTCCTATGATTACCGGTGAAATCAAACGGTTTCTCCGCGATGATGGAATGATTAAGGTCAGCCGGTCTTTAAAAGAAACGGCAACGAAGATCCGGGCGGTACGTGAGAATTTTGGCAATACGTACGGAAGAGAACCGACGATTGAAGAAATTGAATCCGAATTAAATATTGCAAGAGATGAAATTGTTATGGCACTGGATACCGGTGCAGAGGTAGAATCCCTATATAAAACGATATATCAGGGGGATGGAAGTCCGATTTATTTAATTGATAAATTAGTGGAAACAAAAGATGAAAGCAATAATTTAGTAGATAGGCTGGC
>DOWG01000198.1:0-6215 GCA_003519685.1 Lachnospiraceae bacterium | reverse complement strand
TCGAGAATGGAGAAGAGAATTTTAAAAATTATGCGAGAAAAAATGGGAGCATGAGATACTTTATTTTCCAGTATAGCGAAAAGGATAATTCATATAATAATAGCATGAAAAGGATAATGAAAAAAGCATCAGATAAATAAACTGATGCTTTTTTATGTTACAGAGTTACAGAACCGGCTGGAAATGATGGGAGAGATATGAATTCGTGAGGTATATTCGAAAGGGAAGAGGAAATGATATGTTAGTAAAGGATGAGACGGATGCTTTATTAGAAAAGGGAGGAGATAACAGCAATGGATGGATAAGAAAAAAACGTTATTTCCTTATCACTACTTTTGTAATTATTGCAGTAGTGGCAATCATCCTCTGTGTGGGCTATTATACGAAAAACAAGGTCAATGAATACGACGGTACTCTGGTTTATGAACCAAATAGGATTACGAACATAGCAGAGGGATGAATCTGAATAAAATTCGATGGATCTGCAGGAGCAGACGGATAGGAGATATTTATGGACAAGGATAAAAATGTAGATGTTTCCAAAATAGTCAGAGAAAAGGATGTAAAGACTAGAAATGAAAATTATAATCAATATGTAAAACAAGTAACGCCAAAGCACAGCGGTTTTAAAAATGTGCTGGCAGCCTATCTTGTGGGAGGTATTATCTGTACGCTGGGACAGTTCTTCATTAATTACTATATATACCTGGGAGCCGATAAGGAAATGGCAAAAGCGTATAATACGATAACCCTGGTATTTCTCTCTGTACTTCTTACCAGCGTCGGTATCTATCAAAAACTAGCTAAATTCGGCGGTGCGGGAACTCTGGTTCCAATTACCGGATTCGCCAATTCGGTGGCAGCTCCTGCCGTTGAGTATAAAAAGGAAGGCCAGGTATTTGGTATTGGAGTTAATATTTTTACAATTGCAGGTCCGGTAATTCTATACGGGATTTTCTCTTCGTGGATTCTTGGATTGATTTACTACATCTTAAAGCAATTCGGCGTGGTATAAGCAGTAGTAGGAATCGTATGGAAAGATCGGAAGAATGTAACGTTTGATAAGGTAAGGAGTTGTAATTATGCCGGAGAATGACAGAAATAATAAATTTAAAATGATTGGAAAACAAAGTATATTGTTTCATAACCCGCCTTATATTATAGGGGCTTCCTCTATTGCGGGTAAAAAGGAAGGGGAAGGGCCGTTAGGGCATCTGTTTGATACCGTATGGGAGGATCCGTTATTAGGCCAGGATACCTGGGAGGATGCCGAAAGTGAATTCATGCGGCAGGCCGCTGAGAAGGCAATACAAAAGGCCGGATTATCGAGTAATGATATCCGATATCTGCTTGCCGGGGATTTGCTTGCACAGCTGATTGCCAGTTCCTTTGGCGTAGCAGAGCTGAATATTCCGTTCTTCGGGCTGTTTGGTGCGTGCTCTACCATGGGCGAGGCGTTATCGATCGGATCCATCTTAATTGACGGAGGCTTTGCCGATAAAGTATTAGCCGTTACCTCAAGCCACTTCGCCGGAGCCGAAAAGCAATTTCGCTTCCCTTTGGATTACGGAAATCAACGGCCCTATTCTGCATCCTGGACGGTGACGGGCAGCGGAGCGGTTGTTCTGTCTGATCAAAATAGCAACAGCAACGGGCCGTCTATTCGAATTAAAGGCATCACAACCGGTAAGATTGTAGATTATGGTATCAAGGATACGATGAATATGGGAGCAGCTATGGCGCCGGCAGCCTGTGATACGATTAAGACACATCTTGAAGATCTGAATCTGAAACCGGACTATTATGACAAAATCATTACCGGTGATCTGGGTTATGTCGGAAGTGACATTCTGATCGATTTGTTAAGGGAGTATAAGATCGATGTCAGCAGCAATCATATGGACTGCGGCAAGGAAATCTTTGATCCGGAAAGCCAGGATACGCATGCCGGAGGAAGCGGATGTGCATGTTCCGCGATAACATTTACAGGCTATGTTTTAAAACAGCTACGGGAGGGCAATTGGAAGAGAGTTCTGTTTTTACCCACCGGATCATTGCATTCCAAGGTAAGCTATAATGAAGGCAATACGATGCCCGCTATTGCTCATGCGGTTGTTGTTGAGGCGGAATAGCGGAATGAATGGGTAAGGAGATGATGATATGGAATATATAAAAGCTTTTCTCGTGGGAGGCGCAATCTGTGCTGTCGTCCAGATATTATTAGACAATACAAAATTAATGCCCGGAAGAGTAATGGTTATTCTGGTGGTTACGGGTACGATTCTCGGTGCCCTGGGGATATATGAACCGTTTACAGAATGGGCCGGAGCCGGAGCCGGAGTACCCTTGACCGGTTTTGGTAATGCATTGTTTAAGGGGGTAAAAGAAGCCATCGATAAAGAAGGATTTATCGGCATTTTTAAAGGAGGGTTTACTGCCTCTGCGGTGGGAATCTCAGCCACCCTGATCTTTAGCTACATTGCATCCTGGTTCTTTGATTCGAAGATGAAATCCTAGCAGAAAGGGAAGGAAAGATTCGTTTCCTAAGGGAAAAGATCGGTGCTTATATTACCCGGCAAAACCATCGGTTTTTTATATAGATGAAGGGCTGTATACAAATACAGCCCTTCTTTTTAGAATACTTTATTGATTTTATATTTGCTTACCAATGATCGGAGTTGGAATAGAAATCATTCAATTGATTCTGGCTATCGTCGGGAGGATAGGAATTATCTTCTGAATTCGGATCATTGTTGTTATCGTATGGTTCATCCTCATAGAGAGGATCGTCTTTGTATAAGGGATCATCATCGAAAATCGATGAGCTGCCTGCCTTGTGTATGGGGCAGGTTTTTGACGGCAGAAGGTATGGAGTATCTGCTGTATTTCCTGTTTCCGATTTATTCAGGTAGACCGCTTCCTTCTGTTTGCTAATTGGACAATACTCGGTTGCCAAAGCGTTGGATTCGGTACAAATCGTTGCCTTTACATGAATATCACATTTTTCGGTCGGCTCCGTACCCTTCGCAAAATACTCGGTATATACCGTATTACCACCGAGATAATGGTCGCATAAGCCCTCTACGGCAAGCTTACCTGATTTTGAACAAACCTTTGCGGTAACAATGGAGTCCGGTATCGGGAAGGATTTGGTCTCCAGATTAAGTTCAGAATGAATCCGCTCCATAACCGTACGCCATATTTTCTTTTGATAGCTGCGCTCTGTCTGCGGGCGGTTGTTATCAAAACCGGACCAGATGGTTGCGGTATAGTAAGGAGAATAACCACTGAACCACAGATCGTTATAGTCGGAGGTGGATCCCGTCTTACCTGCGATCGGCATATTGATTGTAGTAAGCTTATAGCTTCCGCCGGTACCTTTTTTAATAACATCCTCCATGGCGCTGGTCAGTAAGAATGCGGTAGATTTCTTCATTACCTGCTCGGTCTTTGGAGTATTATCCAGCAGAACCTTACCGTCATGATCCAGTACCTTCGTATAGAAAATCGGTTTCGTATAAACACCGTTGTTGGCAATCGCAGCATAGGCAGCGGTTAATTCCAGATTACTTACGCCGTCGGTGAGACCGCCGAGAGCCATCGGAAGTTTGATGTCGGTAAATACACGGCCATCGTCTTCCACACGGGAATCTACTAAGGAGGTGAATCCTAATTTCAGAAGGTAATTATCATAGGAAAGCTGAGGAGTAACCTCGTTTAACGTTTTTACGGTGACGATATTCATTGAGTTATAGATTGCCCGGCGCAGAGTCGTCAATCCCTCGTATTTCTTCGTTCTGGTCCAGTTATTTACCTCCGTCTTTGTTCCCGGATAATAATAAGGGCCGGAATCGTCAATGGTGCTTGCCAGGGTGAATTTGCCGGTATCCAGAGCAGGCAGATAAGTTGACAATACCTTGAAGGTGGAACCCGGCTGCCTTACCGTATCGGTTGCACGGTTTAAGGTACGGTTGCCTTCCTTCTCCCCCCGTCCGCCGATGATTGCAACAACATGACCGGTATGCTGATCCATTACAACAAAGGAGGATTGCGGCTGTATGGTCATGGTGATCTTCTCACCGAGAACGGTATCGCCTTCCTCAACCATTGCNNTTATGGAAAGCCTCTATCTTCTCCTGCATATCCTCCTTGTTCGTAAAGAGTAAGGAGAACTTGCGGGAACCTTCATCCACATAGTATCCCTTCGGATCCTTAAAATCCTTATAGAAATCTACCAAATCATCGCCATGATAATGAATCACGGTACCCTCCGCATCCCCCTTTTGAACGGATAAAGCATAGGTTAATTCCCATAAGGAGGTACCCATTGCAGGAAAGTAGGATTCGTCCGAATAAATATCATCGACAATTCCCTGGATAGTGGAATCCTGTGTTGTATAAATGGAAAGACCGCCGCTGTAGATTAAGTTGGATGCCTGCGTCTGGGTATAGCCAAGCTCCGTCTGAAGATCCTTCATGACCTGGTCGATTAACTCATCTACAAAATAGCTGTAATAGGAAGTCGTATCCATTTCCTCATTAACGGATTGAATACGGGAATATACGTCATCTGCGATCGCTTCATCATATTCCTGCTGGCTGCAGTAATTAAGCGATAACATTTTGTCCAAAACATTTTTCCGGCGCACTGCATTATAATCCGGATGGGTAATCGGATTATGATATACCGGCAGCTGTGTGATCGCTGCAATACAGGCGGCCTCCGAAAGATTTAATTTGCTGACATCCTTGTTAAAGTAGCGCTTGGATGCCGTCTGCACACCATAGGTTCCGGATCCCAGGTTGATGGTGTTGAGATAGTATTCCAGTATCGTATTTTTATCCAGCTTATCTTCCAATTGGATCGCAAGGTATTGCTCCTGTATCTTACGTTCCACACGTTCTATGGAAGAACTTTCCCTTCCGCCTCCGAAAACCTGATTCTTTAGAAGCTGCTGGGTAATGGTACTTGCACCCTGATTAAATTTTCCCGATTTTAAGCCATTCACCGCAGCTCGTATGATACCTCTTACATCAATGCCGTCATGTTCGTAGAAACGTTCATCTTCAATTGCAACAAAGGCCTTTTGAACAAATTCCGGAATTTGATCTATCGTTACATAAACACGGTTGGAATGTGCACCAATCAGATGCTCAATTTCATTGCCTTCCTGATCATAAACGGTTGTGGTATAGCCGGTGGGGATAACATCGATCTGCGAAATGTCCGGAGCACTATCAATCAATCCCTGCACAAAGCCTAAGCCGGCAAATACGCCAACGATTACAACCAAAACAAAAAACGCAATCAGAAAGCGAAAGAGAGATATTCTGGTTTTGGATACCAGATGTTTTGAAGTGGATTTTATATTATGTTGTTTATTATTGATTCCTTTTTTGCTATAATTCATGGTATAACCTCCATTCGCATATATCATGCTCCCTTATTATATCAAATACGAGCCATGAAATAAAGATAAAAATAACTTCCTTAATTCTAACCATAATGTGGAATATTCATGCAATATGCTAATAAAACACTAATCAAGAATTCTGTAATTACCGAATTATCTCCATGATAACGCATACAGAATCGGCAAACGACAGAAAGAAATACACAATTCATGAATATCTGTCGAAATATAACGAACCCGATAGTTTGATGCGCTGTATTTTACTTTATTTCTTGCTATTTTCTGTGTATAATGTACTTTGTCAGTTATTTTCAGTTTTTATTATACTTAAGGGGGTAATAGAAAAATGAAGCACTTACAGTTATTGTTTAGCAATGAGGTTTGTTTAGAAGATGATAGGAAAATGAAGCTTGATTACTGTTTGACAGCGGATTATGCCCAAGCAGGGCAACCGGTACCCTATTACGGAATACGAATTACAAAACATCTTGAAAATCTTGAGGAAACAGAAGAAGTCTGCGGCATTTCTTATTCTAAGGATAAGGTAGTGTCCATGACAGAAAAGCTATTCCGGTATGAAGTTACACCCGTACATTTAGTAGAAATTGTTGATGATTTGATTACGCAAGGAGTTCTTTTATGAAGCGTGTTGTTGAAAGTTGGACCTTTTAGTACATATTGGGAGTGGGCTGCTGCATCATTTGCATCAGCCTTTTTTATTGTATAGGAAATCATCTATTATTTAACCTCATCAGGGAAGTTTATCCGCTTTGTTACAGTTCACACCTGGGCAAAGTCTAT
>DOWG01000022.1 GCA_003519685.1 Lachnospiraceae bacterium | reverse complement strand
GCCCAGGTGTGAACAGTAACAACGAGGAAATATAAACGAAATAGAAAGGACGGTTATTTTTATGAGCGATTTGATTCCGATTGGACAGCGTGCAAAAGAAGCATCTGTTGCACTAAGTAAAATGATGCAGGGAGAAAAGAACCGGATACTTACAGAATGTGCAAATGCACTTATGGATATGCAGACAGATATCCTGGAAGTGAATGCCAGAGATGTTGCGGCAGCCAGGGAGAAAGGGGTAAAAGACTCTTTAATTGACCGTCTCCTCCTGACGCCGGAGAGGCTTAAGGCTATGGCGGACGGGCTGCTTGAAATTACCGCCTTGCAGGATCCTATCGGCGAAGTACTCTCCATGAAGGTTCGTCCGAATGGACTTACGATAGGGCAGAAGGTGGTACCTTTTGGTGTCGTTGGTATTATCTACGAATCGAGACCAAACGTTACCGCCGATGCCTTCGGATTGTGCTTTAAGACAGGAAATGCGGTAATATTAAGGGGCGGCAGTGATGCGATTCATTCCAATTGTGCAATTGTAAAAGCATTAAGGAATGCGCTTAGGAAAAACGGATGTACTCCGGATGCCGTTCAGCTGATCGAAGATACCTCAAGAGAAATTGTCGTGGAATTTATGCGTATGAACCGGTACATAGATGTTTTGATCCCGCGGGGCGGTGCCGGTTTGATTAAAACGGTTGTAGAAAACAGTACGGTACCCGTAATTGAAACAGGTACCGGTAATTGCCATATCTATGTGGATGAATTTGCAGATTTTCCGATGGCTCTTTCGATTATTGAAAATGCAAAGACGCAGCGGCTCGGCGTATGCAATGCCTGTGAAAGTCTGGTCGTTCATGAGAAAATAAGCAGGGAGTTTCTTCCGCTGTTGATGGAGCGGCTTTTAGCCAAGGGGGTGGAAGTTCGTGCGGATGAAAGAGCCTGCCGGATCAGCAGTGCTTGTGTACCTGCAACCGAAGAGGATTATGCAACCGAGTATTTGGATCGAATCCTTTCGCTAAAAATAGTGGATAGTATTGATGAGGCAATCGCTCATATCAATTACTACAATACGAAGCATTCGGAAGCAATCATTACGAAAAGCTATGAGAACGCCTTAAAATTTCTAAATGAAATCGATGCTGCCGCAGTATATGTCAATGCTTCCACAAGGTTTACGGATGGATATGAATTCGGTTTTGGTGCGGAGATTGGAATTAGTACACAAAAGCTTCATGCAAGAGGTCCGATGGGGTTGAAGGCTCTTACAACGACAAAATATATTATCTTAGGAAACGGCCAGATTCGGGAGTAGCAAAACGAAACAATTATCATTTAAGGAGGGATAGGTAAATGGAGGATAAGAATATTTATGATTTTCCATCCGGAAATAATCTGAAAGGGTATATCAGAAAATTCGGAAAAATCGTATTATTCCTAGTTTTAATCATTCTTGCATCCATTGTTATATTTGGATCCTTTTACACAATCAAGGAGCAGGAACAGGCAGTTATTACCACCTTTGGAAGGGCAAAGACAGTAAATACGGCAGGGCTTCATTTTAAGATACCTATGATTCAGAAGGTTGAAAAAGTGGATACAACGATTCATGGCTTCCCAATTGGCTATGATGAGGATACGAATGCATATATCGATGATGAAGCAATGATGATTACAAAGGATTTTAATTTTGTAAATGTTGATTTTTATGTTGAATATAAAGTATCCGATCCGGTTAAAGCGCTGTATGCTTCGAAGGAGCCGGTTACCATATTGAAGAATTTGGCTCAGAGCAGTATTCGTACGGTGGTCGGCAGTCATGATGTGGATAGTGTGATAACGACAGGCAAGAATGAGATTCAGGCCGAAATTAAAGATTCTATTTTGAAGAAGCTGGAGCAGTATGATATCGGTATCGAGCTAATCAATATTACGATTCAGGACGCAGAGCCGCCGACAGAATCGGTTATGGAAGCTTTCAAATCTGTTGAGACAGCAAAGCAGGGGAAAGATACGGCGTTAAATAATGCCAATAAATACCGCAATGAGAAACTCCCGCAGGCGGAGGCAGAGGTGGATCAGATTCTGCAGAAAGCCGAGTCGGCAAGTACAGAGAGAAAGAATGAAGCGGAGGCAGAGGTTGCCCGGTTTAATAAAATGTATAAGGAATATAGCAAATATCCTCTGATTACAAAGCAAAGGATGTTTTATGAAACAATGGAGGATGTGCTTCCTTCCCTTAAGGTTATTATTGACAGTGAAGGCTCCGGCGTACAGAAGCTTCTGCCCTTGGAACCTTTTTTAAAACAGGAGGAGAATACCTCTGTGAAAGAGAAGGAGGAATAGGAGTGAAAAAAACAGCAAAGAAAATTTCCAGTGTATTATTTGTAATCCTATTGATTGCAGCAGCTATTCTGTTATCCGCATCCTTTGTGGTAACAAAAGAGGATGAATACACCTTAATAAAGCAATTTGGCAAGATTGAACGGATTGTTGACACCCCGGGTCTTTCCTTTAAGACGCCTTTTCTGGAAATGACCCAGACCCTGCCAAAGCAAATTATGTTCTATGATACACCGCCCTCCGACGTGATTACAATGGATAAGAAAACAATGGTGGCAGACAGCTATGTCCTGTGGAAGATATCGGATCCGGTTACTTTCGCGCAGACCCTGAATTCTTCGGTTACGCTGGCAGAAACAAGAATTAATACGACCGTGTATAATGCTATGAAGAATGTAATCAGCAGTCTGTCGCAAAACGCTGTCATCAGCGGCCGTGATGGTGAGCTGGACCAGGCATTTATGGAGAATATCGGGGATTCTATGAATAACTACGGAATTGAGCTAATCTCTGTCGAAACAAAGCACCTGGATCTTCCAAGCGACAATAAGGCAGCGGTATATGACCGGATGATTTCCGAACGTGCACAGATGGCGGCAACCTATACGGCAGAAGGAGAATCGGAAGCACAGAAAATAAGAAATACGACGGATAAGGAAGTTGCCATCAGCATTTCGAATGCGCAGACAAAGGCTGCCAAGATCGTAGCGGAAGGCGAAGCCGAATATATGCGGATTCTCTCCGATGCTTATTTGGATCCAAAGCGGAGCGAATTCTATGCTTTCATCCGTTCCCTGGAGGCAGCGAAG
>DOWG01000158.1 GCA_003519685.1 Lachnospiraceae bacterium | reverse complement strand
GATAAGGAGTATTTGCATTCGTCGGTACTTTGGCTCCGTATTTTGGAGCCTTATGTACCGCTATGTAATGCAACTAAGCGAAAGCGTCTCCGATTCGGATACATTTGTCAAAATCATAACATAGTATACATGGGGGTGTGAATAGTAACATCCTTATATCTTATACCAATTCCGATTATGAAGTTAAAATGTGGTTGATTTTTATATAGATATCGAGTATATTGTTTTATAGGTTAGCTTACTGCTTAATTTCGCTTGGCGAGAATTGTTTCGTAAGCAAATCGACAAACAAAGCAGCGCAGAAACGAGGAAGAATATGCAGAACACGATTAAGATTGCAGTTGATGCCATGGGCGGTGATTATGCACCGGACGAAATCATCAAGGGAGCTGTACTGGCGGTCCGGGATCGAGAGGATATCAGGATATTACTGGTCGGAAAAGAAGATGTCATTCAGAAGGGACTAAGCGAGTATGATTATGATAAGACACGTATTGAAGTTGTACATGCGGAGAATATCATATCCAACAATGAAGCACCTGTTTTGGCAATCCGTCGGAAAAAGGATTCCTCCATCGTCGTCGCATTAAATTTGGTGAAGAGTGGGGAAGCAGATGCATTTGTATCCGCCGGGAGCACCGGTGCGGTATTGGCAGGCGGACAGTTGATTGTCGGAAGAATTAAGGGAGTAGAACGGCCGCCGTTAGCTCCGATTATCCCAACAATTAACGGAGTATCCTTATTAATTGACTGCGGTGCGAATGTAGATGCCAGACCTTCCCATTTGGTACAGTTTGCAAAGATGGGTTCGATTTATATGCGGGATATCATAGGAATTGAGAATCCCAGAGTTGCAATTGTGAATATCGGTGCGGAGGAAGAAAAGGGCAATATGCTGGTAAAAGAAACTTTTCCATTGCTGAAAAATTGCAATGATATTAATTTTATCGGAAGCATTGAAGCCAGAGAAATTCCTTATGGAGGCGCCGATGTCATTGTATGCGAAGCTTTTGTAGGTAATGTTATCTTAAAGCTCTATGAAGGACTTGGCATGGCACTGATGAAGAAAATCAAAGAAGGGCTTATGAGTACGACCAAGAGTAAAATTGGTGCACTTTTAGCAAAACCGGCATTAAAAGAAACTTTGCAGGATTTTGATGCAACAAAATACGGTGGTGCTCCTTTACTTGGATTAAAAGGGCTTGTTGTAAAAACGCATGGCAGCTCTAAGGGTGTGGAAATACGCAATTCCATTCTTCAATGTGTTACCTTTACGGAACAGCGCATCAATGAAAAAATTGAGAAAAATTTAAGTAATAACGAATGATTTAAGTGTCAAAAGGCGATTTATAAAACCCCCTTCATCAATTTGCATAATTTATACATTGATAAGTAATCGGAAACATATTTCATTCGCAACACATTCTCATTTGATTGAAGTACGTTCCGATTACTTAAGTATTTCCCTAATTTGTGCAAATTGAAGGAGACGATTTGTTAGGAAGGCTTTTAACCCTTAAATCAACGAATAAATCTTGAAAAGAAGGGTGAATTATTATGGAGTTTGAAAAGTTACAAAAAATTATAAGCGAAGTTTTAAATGTGGATGAAGATGAAATAACAATGGATACTACCTTTGTAGATGATTTGGGTGCAGATTCTCTGGATATATTTCAAATTATCATGGGGATTGAGGAAGAGTTTGATATTGAAATTGCGAATGAAGACGCAGAAAAGATTGATACCGTAGCAGATGCGGTTGAACAGATCAAGAATGCATTAAACAATTAAAGAAAGCTTTGCAGTTAGAAACATTGCCATTGCTGGATGAAATCAGATAGATTAATACGAAGTGTATCGAAAGCTGATTTCATTCAGCTAATTTGATATGGGAGAATTCCCTCTTGTCCAGCAAAGCAGCTTGCCGATTCGTCTTGTTAAACGTTACGGTTTTCTGCAAAGTAAGATATTATCTGGTAAATGAGCAACTGAGCAGTTTTTGTTGCTCTTTTCTTATTTAATCAAATGGCCCGTATTTTGCAGGGACCCTGTATCTGTATGGGGATTATTCCTGCTTGCAAAGACAAGAATTTCGTTTTAAAATAGAGAGATAGTTTTGTGAATGGCAGACGAATGGGCTCGTTTATTTTCCTGTTGTTCCGATTGAAATTATGATTATAGCTTCCGATTGTATAAATTTATACAGAATAAGGGTGCTAACAATTGAAGGGAGGTATTGTTTCTTTACATGAATACACGTAAAAAAGCAGAAACAATTCTATTAACGCTTGAAAATAAGATTAAGTATCAATTTTCAGATCCTACCATCTTACTACATGCCCTGACGCATAGTTCCTATGCAAATGAAATGAGAATGCCTCGGGAGGATAACAATGAACGTCTGGAGTACCTTGGGGATGCTGTCCTGGAGCTTGTGACAAGCGAGTATGTATATAAGGAATATAGGGATGTTACCGAAGGGGATTTGACCAAATTCCGAGCCAGTATTGTATGTGAACAGACCTTGTCCGCCTGTGCAAGAGATATCGGTATCGGTCAGTTTATACTGCTTGGAAAAGGGGAGGACACCTCCGGCGGCCGGGAGCGGGATTCTATTCTATCGGATTCTCTTGAGGCGGTTATTGGAGCAATCTACCTTGATGGTGGTTTTACTAATGCAAAAGAGTTTATTCACAGGTTTATACTGGATAATCTGAACAATAAAGCTCTCTTTTTCGATAGTAAGACTATCTTACAGGAAATCGTCCAAAATGATAATCATAACCAAAAAATTCACTACCGGTTAATTTCGGAGGACGGTCCGGATCATCATAAGACGTTTACCATTGCCGTCATCATCGGTAACGAAGAAATCGGATGCGGTGTCGGCCGTACCAAGAAAGCAGCCGAGCAGGAAGCGGCTTATCAGGCGATCCAGAAATTAAAGAGCAAGAAAACAAGGCAGTAAAACAGTAAGATTCCGGCCACCTTAAAGAACTCACCTTTTCGATAAATGAGCACAAGAAAACAGATGGGAGACAGGTAATGTATTTAAAAAGTATTGAAATCTACGGCTTTAAATCCTTTGCCAATAAAATCGTCTTAGAATTTCATGATGGCATCACCGGTATTGTAGGACCAAACGGCAGTGGTAAGAGCAATATTGCAGATGCAGTCCGATGGGTTCTGGGGGAGCAGAGTGCGAAACAGCTTAGAGGCTCGAAAATGGAGGACATTATTTTCGCCGGAACCCAGACAAGAAAACCTTTAGGTTATGCTTATGTTGCAATTACCCTGGATAATTCCGATCATAAACTGCCGATTGAATACGATGAAGTGATAGTGGCAAGAAGGGTATATCGTTCCGGGGAAAGTGAATATCTCATTAACGGTTCTCCCTGCCGGCTGCGTGATGTACAGGAGCTTTTCATGGACACCGGTATTGGAAAAGAAGGTTACTCGATTATCGGACAGGGGCAGATCGATAAAATTCTAAGCGGCAAACCGGAGGACCGAAGAGAGTTATTTGACGAAGCAGCCGGGATTGTTAAATTCAAACGCAGAAAAGCCACAGCAGAAAAAAATCTGGAAGAAGAAAAGCAGAATCTATTTCGTATCACGGACATATTAAGTGAAATAGAAAAACAGCTTGTGCCTCTGGAGAAGCAATCGGCTACAGCGAAGGTATATCTAAAACAGAAGGAAGAGTTAAAAAAACTTGAGGTGAACCAATTCTTAAAAGAATATAACCGGCTGCACACGGCCAAGGATCAGATTACCGAAAAATCGGATATTGCTGTGGCGGATTATAATCAGACGAAGCAGTCCTATGAAAATACCAAAGAAGAATATCTGAATCTGGAAAAGCAGCTGGAGGAGTGCAGTGCGGGAATCGAGGAAGACAAAAATTCCTATAATGAGCTTAAGCTGAAAAAGGAAAAAGCAGAAGGGGAAATCAAGCTTTTAAATGAGCAAATCAGTTCTGCGCTGCAAAGCGATGATTATGTACAAAGCAATATCCGTACGCATGAGCAGGATATCCTAGTAAAAAAGGAGGAAGAGCAAAAGTATCTGGCAGAGAAGACTCTCATTGATGAGAAGATTTCTACGATGGACGATCAGCTGAGCGCCGCACTGGAGGAATTGAATCAGAAAAAGGAAAACATTACTCTTTCTTCCAAGGAGATTGAGGAATGCAACAACGCGATTTTCGAATTTCTGAACCTGAATTCCGGAATCAAGACCAATATGCAGCGTTATGAAACCATGCTGGAGCAGAATACGATCCGTAAGGCGGAGCTGAACCAGAAAATCATTAAGAATAAAAGTGATGAAAGCCAGTATCTTGATGCGATTAGCTCCTGTAAGGAGAAGTTAAAGAGCATCTCCGAGGAAATTCTTCTTCAAACCAGAGGGAATGAATTGTTCGAAAAATCCATTCTGGAGACGCAGGATAGGATTGATCATATAACAGCAGAGTATAATGAGGCACAGGGACAGTTTTTAAGTGAAAAATCCAGATTGGAATCCTTAATTAATCTAACTGAACGCTATGAAGGTTATGGCAACAGTATTAAAAGAGTCATGGAGCGTAAGAATCAGCTCCCGGGCATTATCGGTGTAGTTGCAGATATTATTAAGGTTAACAAGGATTATGAAACGGCAATTGAGACTGCTCTTGGCGGAACGATTCAGAATATTGTTACCGAGGATGAAGAAACGGCGAAGGAATTGATTCAATATCTAAAGAAGAACAAATACGGCCGTGCAACGTTCCTGCCATTGACGAATATGAGTTCCGGTTCCAGATTACATAACGAGAGGGCATTACAGGAAGCCGGTGTCATTGGGATTGCTGCCGACTTAGTCAAAGCAGAAGCAAAATATCAGCCGTTAATCAATTATTTGCTGGGGAAGATCATTGTCGTAGATCATATGGATCATGCCGCGGCAATCGCAAGAAAATATCATTATACCCTTCGAATTGTAACGATTGAAGGAGAGCTTCTGACGCCGGGCGGTTCGATTTCCGGTGGAGCGTATCGAAATGCAAGCAATTTACTTGGAAGACGCCGTGAAATCGAAGAGATGGAAAAACAGGTAACTGCCCTGCAGCATAAAGCGGTGAAACTGCTTTCGCAGAAGGAAGGGGAAAAACGAAAGAAGGTATCCCTTCGCGAGAAGCTGGAGGAAGCCAAAGTATCTCTGCAGGAGAAATTTCTGGAGCAGAATACGGCGAAAATGAATTTGGACAGAGAGCTTGCCAAAAAAGAGGAATCCGAGGCAGTATTTTTAGAGTATACGAAGGAATTACATGAAATCGATATTCAAGCGAAGGAACTAAAAGAAAATTTAAATAAATTAAATCAATCCTTAACCGAAAACATAGAGCAGAATAAAGAGAAGGAAACTTTGATTGAAAGTATCAATCAGCGGCTGGAAGAGGAACGGGAGCAGGAACGTCTTGCAAATGAGAAAGTATCGGGTCTTCGGATGGATTTTTCCGCCCTGGAACAAAGCAATCAGTTCCTTCTGGAAAATGTGAGACGTGTAAAGCGGGAGATTGAAAAGCTTTATGAAGAAATTGCTGCGCTTAAGGAAGCTTCCTTAAAATCCTCTGCGCTTGTGGAGGAGCGTAAGCAAACGATCTTAAGCACACAGGCGATGATAGAAGCCCACCAGCAGACCATTACGGATCTGGAGAATAAAATCAGGGACAAAAGCAG
>DOWG01000071.1:613-3178 GCA_003519685.1 Lachnospiraceae bacterium | reverse complement strand
GGTGTGAACAGTAACGGCATGATCTCCGGAGAAAATATTGTCGAAAATGCAATTGACATTTGATATGATTCAAAGTAAAATCTCCTTGGGTTTATTATTCCAATAATGGGTGTTGCTGGGATAAAAGACTAAAATATCATAGGAAAGAGAGTTTACGATGAAAAATCAAAAAAGCAGAGGTATCCGGTTTTTAGCGCTCATTGTATTTTGCGCGACACTATTGGCAGGAAATTTTTTTATGCCAGAAACAGTAGCAGAGGCTGCAACAAATAAAGCATCCATAAGTGCCACGAAGATGACAATACCTGTCGGTAAAATGGATAGTAAGGTGTATTGGAATGTAAATCCGGGAGAACTTGGCAATGCAAAGCAGCTTACCGTGAAGAACAAAATAAAGGGAGCTTCCTATTCCTTTACTTCCAGTAACACAAAAGTTGTTAAGATCAGTAAAGATGGAGGCTATTTGACCGGTGTGAAGGTCGGCAGTTCAACAATTACTTGCTCACAGACCTATAAAAACAAGAAAACAACCGTAGGCAAGTGCAAAGTTACGGTAAAAGGTGCTGTTTTAGAATCCTTTGATTATGCTTATCCGATCGGAAACGGCGGATATGATCTCGGAAGCTATTATAGCTGCTTAGATCCTTTATATTATATAGGATACCGTAATCCGAAGGCAACCTATACTTTGACATCGGACAGCAAAGATTTTTCTATTAAAGAAGTGAAGTATGATGCTTCAAAAGCGAAAGAGGTTACCGATAATAAGGAGTATCAAGAGGTAATTAAGGATTACATAGGGAAGGGTTACATTTATGGATATCAGTACTCCGTCGAAAAGGCAGGTACTTATAAAATTACCGTAAAAGAAACCTATAATAAGAAAACAAAAACTCTTGGCAGCTTTAAAGTAGAAATTAAAGATACTTGTATCGCTCAGCCTAAGATGGAGGTGCTGATAGGCGAATATCTGAATGCATTTACTTTACTTGATTACGTGAAAGAAAATACCGCTTATCATTTTAAAATAGAAGAATATGATGAAGCTAATTTAGATAGTAATGTATTGCTGTACTATGTTAATGATTCCGATAGCGATTTATATTTCTATACAAATAAAGCGGGAACTGCAAATATTACGATAAGAGAAGGCTCCGAAACAGGAAAAGTGATCGGAAACGTTGCGGTAAGTGTGCAGGAAGCTCCCTGCGAAGGCATTGTTCTGGATTCGAATGAAGTCACTGCCTATATCGGTGATTATTTTGAAATCTTTTACGATTTAGAGCCTTGGGATACGACAGACAAGGTTACCGTTGAATCCGATAATCCGGAGGTTTTGAAGGTAGAATATGAGGATGAATACTGGAATTGCATACCGGTAAAGTCCGGAGAAGCTAACGTTACCATTAAGTGTGGAAACCAGTCAGCCGTATGTAAGGTTACAGTAGTAGAAGAGTATGAATAAAGGTTTTGACTTTATCTGAACGCGGATAGCAGAGCCGATAATTGTGAGTAATTTCACAGTTATCGGCTCTATTTTNNCATTTTTTCAGTTTTTTCGAATAGTAAGTGTAAATTTTGGTGATTATAAAGTGAGATAGATGGCTTAAGTGTCATAAGTCATTTTAAGATTTTGATAGGAAAGGATGATACCGTCAACGATGGAAGATAAATTTAAGTTGGTTTCGTTCGATCGCAAGCAGCAGCAAAAAACCGATTTATCCTTTTTAAGCTTAAAAGAAGCGAAAAAAGTAAGAGCTTTTCATGCCAGCTTTCCCATTTACCAGAAAACCCCTCTGATTGAGTTTCGCAATACAGCGAAGGCTTTGGGAATCCGTACGATGTATGTAAAGGATGAGTCTTACCGTTTTGGTTTAAATGCTTTTAAGGTATTAGGCGGCAGTTATGCCATCGGTAACTATATCGCAGACAGACTGGGTATGGATATCTCTGAGCTCCCCTATGAAAGGATGGTATCCCCCGAGATACGTAAAAAGCTGGGGAATCTTACTTTTGTAACCGCAACCGATGGCAACCATGGCCGTGGCGTGGCCTGGACTGCCAACCAATTGAAGCAGCATTCCGTGGTTTATATGCCAAAGGGCAGTGCAAGGGAACGTTTGGAGAATATCCGTGCAGAAGGAGCGGAGGCATCGATTACCGAATATAACTATGACGATGCGGTACGCCTGGCAAATAAACAGGCCGAGGAGAAAGGCTGGATTATGGTTCAGGATACCGCATGGGAAGGCTATGAAGATATTCCGACCTGGATTATGCAGGGATATGTCACGATGGGCCTGGAGGCTTATGAACAATTGCCGGAACGGCCTACCCATATCTTTGTACAAGCCGGTGTAGGTTCTATGGCCGGCTCCATCGTTGGTTTCTTCTCAGGTATATATGGTGACGAACGTCCTATCATGACGGTGGTAGAGCCTAACAAGGCCGACTGTCTGTATCGTACAGCGGAAGCGAACGATGGAAAGCTGCATTTTGTCACAGGTCAGCTGGATACGATCATGGCCGGTTTGGCTTGCGGCGAACCCAGCAGCATCGGCTGGG
>DOWG01000071.1:162-387 GCA_003519685.1 Lachnospiraceae bacterium | reverse complement strand
ATATCAGATTGGAGGTAAATTACCTATGTTAGACAAAGAACGCGAAGGCATTGTTGTAGAATTATGCCGGAAGCTGATTCGCGAACAAAGTTATTCCGGCGAGGAAAAAGGTGTTGCAGAAATTCTTGGAGACAATATGAAAGCCATGGGGTTTGATGAAGTTAAGATGGACCGCTATGGCAGCATCGTCGGATGTATTAAAGGGAAGAAACCCGGCAAAAAAAT
>DOWG01000071.1:0-125 GCA_003519685.1 Lachnospiraceae bacterium | reverse complement strand
GATATGAAAGGAGCCGTTGCCGCAATGACCTGTGCGGCTGCCAACTATGCGGAGGATACCCACAAGGACTTTGCCGGAGAAATCTATGTATCCGGCGTTGTGCACGAGGAATGCTTTGAAGGAGT
>DOWG01000183.1:658-3188 GCA_003519685.1 Lachnospiraceae bacterium | reverse complement strand
CGGAAATATCTGATCGTAGGCAACCATCAGCCGGTCCCTAGTCACCTTCGCAACAATGCTTGCCGCTGCGATAGAGATACTTTTACAATCCCCTTTTACAATCGGCACCTGCTTCGTTGCAATCCCGGGAATCGTAACGGCATCATTTAATAGTAAATCCGGCTTGACCTCAAGATTACCGATCGCCTGGCGCATGGCTTCAAAGGTTGCCTGCAGGATATTGATCTCGTCAATTTTCTGGGGCGGTATGCTTCCAATGCCAAAGGATACGGCCGAGGAAATAATCTCGTCGTAGAGCTCCTCCCGTTTTTTCTCGGATAATTGTTTGGAATCATTAATATACAGAATATTACAATCCTTTGGGAGGATTACAGCACAGGCTACTACAGGACCGGCAAACGGCCCCCGCCCAACCTCATCAATACCACAGATATATTCATAGTCCTTATATTTTATTTCATATTGCTTCATACAATTAATACGTTCTATTTCCTCATCAAGAGCAGTCAATTTATTATTGTATTGCTTGCAAATCGTTTGTACCCCGCTTCGTTCATCCTCCTGATATTTATCCAGTAAAGTCGGAATATAAGCGATTTCTGCCTGCATAAATTCTAATTTTATCTCTGCAATTTTCTTTCGAGTGCTTTTTGGATCGTTCATTGGTTTCCTCATTTCTGTCTCTCTATCTTAATCCTAATATAGACTTTGCCCAGGTGTGAACAGTAACTCTCTATTTTAGTTATGTTTTGATGTTTTTTCGATCTACTCCAAAAAGGGGAATTCCAACGTAATATTACCAAGTCTTGTACTCCGAAAATCCTCTAATAAAAGATTTGCAGCACGATCCAGATCAGGCTCCCCGCCCTTTAGCAGACAGGAACGTTTTAATGCGATTTTTTCTAAGACGGGAACGGCACTTTTTAAGTTCTCTAAGGGATCCGTTATTTCAATTTCATAACGATTCTTTAATGCTTCCGGATAGTGCTTGCTTAAGAATAAAATCAGCTCTAGGGATAAATCCGTACCATTGATAATCGTATCATTGATTGACCCGATCAATGCCAGGCGCGTACCCACCGATGAATCTTCAAATTTCGGCCAGAGAATACCGGGTGTATCCAGAAGCTCCATCGATTTATTGATTCGAATCCATTGCTTTCCCTTCGTAACGCCGGGTTTATTCCCTGTTTTGGTACTGGCTTTTCCAACAAAGCTGTTAATAAAGGTGGACTTTCCTACGTTCGGAATGCCTACTATCATAGCGCGCACCGGCCGGTTAAGGATACCCTTCCTGCGGTCTCTGGCAATTTTCTCTTCGCATGCTTTTTGAACAATGTCCTGTACCTGCTTCACGCCATTGCCGCTTTTGGAATTTACAAGTGCGGTAAAATACCCTTTTGCCTCAAAATATTCCTTCCATTCCTTTGTATATCGGGAATCTGCCATATCATATTTATTTAATAGCAGGACTCTTGATTTATTATTTGCTAATTTATCAATATCCGGATTCTTGCTGGATAGGGGAATTCGTGCATCTACCAGCTCAATTACCACATCAATCAGCTTGATATCATCCTGCATCATTCGTTTTGCCTTGGCCATATGGCCCGGATACCATTGTATCTGCATAATAATAACCATGCCCTTTCTTCTTTTAACCAATCTATAGTTCCATTCCTTTATCCGATTATTCTTCCGATTTGATCGGGATAAGGTTCAGCTTGTCAACAAAATTAAACGGGGAAAGACGCAGAAATGCTTTACCGACAATTTCTTCCCTGCGAATATTTCCGATACTTGCAAATCGGCTGTCCTCGCTATTATTTCGATTATCTCCTAATACAAAATATTCATTCGCTTCCAATTTTATCTCTTCCTCTGCAAGACCATAATTAATCATGGGCTCCACAAGAATCGATTCCTCTAAGATTTCTCCATTAATATAGATATTATCATCTTTGATCTGTACGGTCTCTCCCGGCAATCCGATGATCCGTTTGATATTATAATAGCTGTGCTCCTTGCCGCTTTGCTTAAAAACGATAACATCAAAACGCCTCGGATCTATAAATTGATAAGAAAATTTATTTATAACAATAGAATCCCCATCATATAAGGTTCCTTCCATGGAGACTCCTACCATGTCCGTTTTTTCAACGGTATAATGAACGATAAAATAAGCCAGCAGGATAACTGCGGCAATTTCCAATGCCCATATAAAGACCTCTCGTATAACTTTCATTATCAGCTTTTTTTTATTTTCTCTATCAAAATCATAATCCATAGGAATACCAGTACCTTTCCATATAAGTCCAAGCATAAAGGTTGTCGGATTTATTTGCTAAAAAAGGGACAATTACATATGTATTGTCCCTTTGTCAGTTCCTTGTTTGATGTACTATTTGATTGCTTCCTTAACTTTTGCTTTCTTGCCGACTCTTTCACGTAAATAGTACAGTTTTGCACGTCTTGCTTTACCATGTCGAATTACTTCGATCTTTTCGACAGAGGGACTATGCAATGGCCA
>DOWG01000183.1:0-624 GCA_003519685.1 Lachnospiraceae bacterium | reverse complement strand
TTACTTTTGCATAAACACGTACGGTATCACCGACACAGAAATCAGCAACCTCAGCCTTTAATTGTGCTTCTTCAATACTTTTAATAATATCGTTCATTTTGTGACCTCCTATTAAATTCGGATGTTCATAATACGAAACTGGTATCAGAGGACCATCTCGTCTCACAATAGATTACTTTAGCATAGAATAGTAAGGAATGCAAGCAATTTTCATAATTTTTTTGCACCGTTTTCCCTATCCTGCTTTACTAACCGGTTCAGATATTCCTGTTCCTTTTTGGTCAGATTGGCCTCCGGCAAAAGGTCCGGTCGGCGTTCATAAGTCCGCCGGATTGCCTGCTCTCTTCGCCAGGCTTCAATATTTGCATGGTGGCCGGATAACAGAATTTCCGGAACGCTCCGGTCATAAAATACCTCGGGACGGGTATACTGCGGATATTCCAGAAGGTTATCATGCAGGGATTCAAATTCCGAGGAAATCTCATTGTTTAATACACCGGGGATTAATCTGGCGATTGCATCAATCATAACCATTGCCGGAAGCTCACCGCCCGTAAGAACATAATCACCAATCGATATATAATCCGTGACAACCATTTCCAAGACCCGTTCATCAATTCCTTC
>DOWG01000293.1 GCA_003519685.1 Lachnospiraceae bacterium | reverse complement strand
CTCATATCTTTTGAATTTCGTTTCATGATGACACCACGGCTTTTTTGCTCCTTAATGTACGCATCATGACTCCCCCATAATAGATCCTCGAATATAATTCCGGTTCTCGTCCTTTTCTTTTTGAATTCTTATTTTTCTTAGAAGTAATCCAAATCCAAGGAACAGCAGGATAGAAATAATACCAAAATTGAGATCCAGTAAAAATCTTTTTCCGGGTACAACCGCAGAGTTCCAGAGACCAAGTGTATTTACAAATAAGGTATCTTCGACCGCATGCATCAGAACACAGGGCCATACCGATTTTGTAATCTGGAAAAGTTCTACATACATTACGGACCAAACGATCATGATGACGGACGCAAACAAAAGTGTTCCAATTCTGGACATGTTCTCAAAGTTGCTATCCGGTAGATATACCATATAGTAGGCAAAATGCCATGATGACCATACCAGTCCAACGATAATATATAGCTGCCAATCCTTTTGCTTTAACTCAATAAGTTTTGGTGTCAGATAACCACGCCAAGGAAGCTCCTCAAATAGTTTCATACCTAGATTGAGTAAAAACGCTGTGCCTAACAGAGAAAATGATATCTCTATTTTAAGCTTTGCAAGTTCCAGCCATCCAAACAACAGTCCAATGCAGACGATGATCAATGTTACGATAGGATATATCAATACTGCTGTGGCATACCATTTTATATTTCCCCTAAGATTAAGCCTTAACCCGGTATCTTTCCAATCATGCCCCAATAGGCGAAGCAGCAAAGCGGTCAGAAGGGGCAGGATTAACCATAACCCCATCCCGATCGTATCCCCCTCCGGCTGCTCTGTGAGAATACGATCCAGTAATACCCCGAACCATCCGCTTGCAAGAGTAATTAACGAAAAAATTATCACATTACGTTTTACCATTCCTATGATCCTCCCCATATTTTTTTGCGATACCCCCTTCTGAAAACTTCTTAAAATGATATCGCAATTTTGTTTTTTTGAATTTTATGATCTGAGTGTCATAAGTCATATAAAAACAAAGAGCCTGAATAGAACCTTATATATATTCAGATTGGCTAAGACCGGCTGACGTAGGCTGTTTATGTTCGATTTGAGACTCAGTTGAAAATAGGGCCTACTTGTGCTATATTTTCACTAAGCTTTGAGACTCAAAGGAGAATATACCAAGTCGGGTAAGGCAGCCAAATGAATATATATAAGGTCCTATTCATATCAAAATCTATGACACTCATATCATTCTATAGCTGTTTTATTCTAATAATGTCCGCTTACGGAATGCTTCGGTACAACACATAATCCTGGATTTCTTTTAGAAAGCCGGATTGAACGAGCGCTTCTTCTATTTCGTGAGGATATTGCTTTACAACCAAACGATTTTGCGACGGTAAGATACGGCGTGCATTATAATTCGCGGCAAACACCTGTAAGGCTTCCCGTATCGTTGCCACATCCTCAAAGCATCGCAATACCTTGCCCTGCCGTTCAAAAACTGCTGCTGGTATGCCGCCGTGCAATGCAACAATGGTTCCGGGAACATTTATAAATGCTCTTTCCTCCATATGCGGAAGGGCTTTACCCCATGGCTGGGCGGGATCGACTGCGGACAGCCAGATAATTTCATCCCGAGGCTGTTCGAGTTCCCGCATGACTCCGATAAAATCCTTATCGCGAATAAATTGGATACCGGATAAGCCTTCGATAAAATACCCCCGGCGAACACGTCCGGTATACTCCCATACCCGTAAGGTCTCCAGTGCCTTTGCCCAGGACAGCTTTTGTACCAGGGGCAGGCTTTGTAAGGTTTCCCGGCTAAGTATGATAACAAAATCAAAGATATGCTCTAACTGCTCCTCTACGGTAAGCGGTGCAAGGGGACGTGATATCTCCCATCTTCCGGTCGTTTTTGCTTTGCTGCGAGCGGTAACTCTTTGACGTACGGTTCCTTTTAATAAGTCCTTCTGATTCATCCATTGCCGAACCGGTAGAAAGCTGTCCGCGCAGACAAGGCCTTTCTCGGTAAGCCCGATCAGGATATCATATACGGAGGCGCCCTCGATCAGATCGGATAGTCTCTGCATAAAGCTGGCACCACGTTTTAATAAAGCTTCGTAGATAACCTTCTCATTACCGTCCAAAGTATCGGATACCGTGGACCTATCTTCTTCCCAGTCAATTTCTTCATATCGGTGGAAACTAAGCTCCCGATCCTCTGTCATATGCCAGAACAGATTCCCCTGTGCGAGCAGGCTATCCAGCAGTTCCGGCCGGTAGCCTCCGACCCGTGATGGCAGCAGGACACTCTCCCACCATGCCGGCGGATAAGGCCGGCCGCTTAATTGACCAAGTGCTTTTTCCAGCTGTTCCATCGGCGGAGCCGTTATCCGCACCCGGTTTGTCAGAAGTGCCGCATATCGTTCGGAGGGTAATGTCTGGATCTGCCTCCGGCGGCTCTTAATGGTTTCCCTTCTTGCCAGGTTGTATAGCTCTGCATGATAATAGAGTCCGTCGCTTTCTACCGCACTACCCTCTTCACATAATTCAGACAGTAAATCCCCGGCTGTCTTCTCCATCCATAGGTAGCGTTCTGCCAGCATTTCCGGAGACCAAGCCCCGCGATAACGTAATAATCGCAGAACAATCTGTAATCTTGCCTGCCGGTCGGCACCTTCGAAAGCGGCGGCATATTTATCGGCATGCTCGGCGGCAATCCATAGTCCGGGTTCGATATATTTAACCCGTTCCTTCTGTGCCAGCAGCTCCAACCATTCGATTGGAATCGCTAATTCGCCCGCTGCCAGATCTCCTTCGATCATAAGGAGGGAATGCAGCTGCTTCTCATCCTCCGGCAGACGTCTGCGCTCAGAAACAGATGCCAATTGCTCCGGGGAGGGTGGAATCATCTGTGCCTCTTCCAGCGCTTCTTCCGCTGCAATATGAATCCCCATGGGAGTCGGTGTATAGTCATACATCATGGTTGCTTCCGTCTGGCGCCGCAATGGCAGAGACAGAGGGGACGGTTTCTCAAGAAATATTTCCCGGACCTGAATGGATCCGGACTGAATGCCGCTTAATATATATTCTACTCCCTGCAAATCCCAGTGGTCCTCGAGGCATTCCCGTTTTGTCTCGCGTATGAGAGGGTGCTCCTTATATTGCATTAAGGAATCCAGCATCTGTGCACTGCGCAGACGTTGAATCCATAACGGCTGACGCCCGAATTTACGCACGCCCATCATGAGTGCACGGCCGGCATTATATCGAAAGGTCATATTAAATATCGGTGTTGCCGGGAGGACTGCTTCTAAAATCGGCCGGGCTGTTTCCGGTAGAATACTCTGTAATAGGCCCTCCGGCAATTCATACTCGCCATAGGGAAATAATAGAAATCCGTCATCATCATCAAAGCAGCTGATATTTGTTTTGATATGGCGCTTTGCAGCCTCCCTCACCAGGATGGCAAGCGGTGCATTGACTTGCCGCCCAAAGACAGAATGTACCATCATCTGATGGGTTCCAGTTTCATCACGAAAATGTTCGATTACGATGGTACGGTCATCCGGCAGCCCCTGTGTAGCGTTGTATTGCCGTTTTATCAAATCAA
>DOWG01000231.1:5501-7705 GCA_003519685.1 Lachnospiraceae bacterium | reverse complement strand
TCCAATAAATATATTTAAAATATAGAAATGAAGAATAATTAATGTAATCCTGTATTTTACGAATTCGCACCATTCATAATATAAAAGGTTTACTAATGCTTTAATAATATAGTACACCCTATTTGTGGAAAATACAACCCTATTTAATATAGTTTCAGTAATACCGGAAAAAAGCGGATGGAAAATCAGATCTTATCGGGTATGGTTTCACGGAAGAAGAAGGAGTTATAGATTGTTAAAATGCATTAACAGACAAAAATGATGCCTTACTTTTAAATGAACCTTTTTTGTTTTCTTTTCGAGAATGATTTTCCAACGAATTATCGAAAATGATTTTCATAAACTTGACAGTTGCGCAAATAAAGGCTAAACTAATTAGTGTTAATGGATCCGGTAGGTAAGGCTACCACAGGGATACGGATTGCTGCCGCGAATTGGTGGAGACACCATGAGCAGGTTTGAACAGGCTGCCTCGAAGCATAAGGTGCAGCATAATGCAATTTCATTGCCCTGCGAAGCTAAAGCTCAGACGGTGCTATGGATATTATTGTCCCGGACATACGTTATTTGTGGTCCGGGATTATTGTTTTAGAAAGGAGCGAGGTGAAAAAGATGGATACTGGCAGTAGTAGCGGCACGATTCCTGGTCGAGGTTGGAAAATACGGAAGATAACTGCGGCCGTGTCCGCTTATCACTGATGCTTCGGTCAAATTGTGTCTTGCTCCTGTCTAGGACAGGGGGCCTCTGATTTGGATGCTCTCATACATACTTTATAAGGAGGTAAGACCTTTTATGGCAAAATTTAATTCATTTGAAAAAAATGTTATAGAACTTATGGAAGAAAAAAAATATAAAGCGCTCAAAAGTATTTTTTCTACGATGAAACCGATTGATATTGCAGCATTATTTGAAAATATACCGGAGAAGAATATCCTTTTACTATTTCGGATTCTACCCAAGGATCTCGCGGCAGAATCCTTTGCAGAAATGGATACAGAGCAGCAGGAGATGCTGATACGCAGTTTTTCTGATTCAGAGATCCGCGAGGTCGTAAACGAATTGTACATGGATGATATGGTAGACCTTGTGGAAGAAATGCCTGCGAATGTGGTAGAGCGTATTCTTATGAACTCAGATACCCAAACCCGCATGCTGATTAACGAAATATTAAAATATCCGCATGATTCCGCAGGAAGTATTATGACAACGGAATTTATTGGCCTACACTCGAATATGACAATTGCGGATGCTATTAAGGTGATTAAACAAAAAGGATTGAACAGTGAGACGATAGATACCTGCTATGTGATGGACCGTGTAAGGCATCTGATCGGATTTGTAACGATAAGGACGATCATTCTCTCCGATGACAGTACTCTGATCGCGGATGTGATGGACCGCAATGTCATTCATGTAACGACGACAGAGGATCAGGAGACGGTGGCAAATCTATTTGCCAAATATGACTTGACCATTTTGCCGGTGGTAGATAGGGATTCAAGACTGGTCGGTATCGTAACCGTCGATGATGCGATCGACGTATTGCAGAAGGAAACAACAGAGGATATTGAGATAATGGCGGCGATTACACCGACGGATAAGCCGTATCTTAAGAAATCGGTTTTTGAAATCTGGAAAAGCCGTACGCCGTGGCTGCTCATTCTTATGGTTTCCGCAACCTTTACCGGAATGATCATAAACCGTTTTGAGGATGCACTGAAAACATATGTGGTACTTACCGCATATATCCCCATGCTCATGGATACGGGCGGAAACTCCGGAAGCCAGGCATCGGTTACCATTATACGTGGTTTATCCCTAAATGAGCTGGATTTTAAGGATATCTTCCAGGTGATCTGGAAGGAATTCCGAGTGGCAATTGCATGCGGAATTACCTTGGCTGTGGTTAATTTTGCTAAGTTGATCGTATTTGACAAGGTTGGCGTGTATGTGGCAGGAGTTGTTTGCATTACGCTTGCTTTGACTGTGTTCTTAGCCAAACTGGTAGGATGTACGCTTCCACTGATAGCAAAAAAAATGGGATTTGATCCTACCGTTATGGCAAGTCCTTTCATCACCACAATTGTGGATGCGCTTTCCCTGATTATCTATTTTAGCATTGCAAATGTTATGCTGGGGATCTGACATAGCAGATATTATACCGGGAATCTGCTGCGATCCATAATGAAGCTTAAGCGAAAGC
>DOWG01000231.1:0-5492 GCA_003519685.1 Lachnospiraceae bacterium | reverse complement strand
CGTTTTTATTATAACATGGTATATATGTCGGGTGTGAATAGTAACAATGCGGCAGATATCATGCCGGAATATTGGCTGACCGGCATGTTGTGATACGATCGATAATAAGACCAACGATAAGGCCTACAATTGCAGGTACGACCCAGCCTAAGCCGAGGTCATAGAAAGGCAGATATTTTGAAGCGAAGGAAACAAGGGCATTCACAAACGGAATATTTTTCACGGTGTCCGGAAGCGCTTTCATAAAATCAAAAATAGCAGCAAACACGGTAAAACCGGTTACGGACAGATATACACAGTGGGCTCCATGGAAGAAACGATGAAACAGACTGAGTAAAATGAGCGTGATTGCAAGCGGATAGAGAAACATTAAGACCGGAATGGAGAAGGAGATAATGTTATTTAGGCCGAAGTTCGCTATGCCAAAGGATACGATACAAAATAGGATCGCACAACCCTTGTAAGGAAGAGAATGGGGAAAGAGTGTTACAAAGGTTTCACTGCAGGAGGTAGTCAGACCGACCGCGGTTTTCAGGCAGGCAAAAATCATGGCTATTGCAAGGATGACCGAACCTACATTACCGAGATAATACTTTGCTATCTTCGACAGTGCCTCGCCGCCGTTGGCGCTTACTTCAAATAGGCCCCTGCTCTGTGCACCAATGATCGTAAGGGAAATATAGATCAAAGCCATGAACGTCATGCTGAAAAGTCCGGATTTTACCGTGTCGGCGGCGACTGTATTGGAATCGGTGATTCCCAGATTACGAATCACCCGGATCACAACAATGCCAAAAGCCAGGGAGGCCAATGCATCCATTGTATTATACCCCTCCAGAAAACCATTGAAGAAACTATTGCTTTGATAGCTTTCCACAGCAGGTATCTCCGATATCGAGCCCATTGGATTTAGCAGGGCGGTGATGACCAATATGCCGAGGGAAATTAAAAAAATCGGATTTAAAATTTTACCGATCCAGGTTAAGATTTTTGAAGGCCGGATCGAAAACCACAAAACGGCTATAAAAAATAGTAGGGAAAAAATAGCTAGGCCAAATGATATCTTTTGCTCCGGCAGTAGAGGGGCAATACCAACTTCAAAAGAAACGGTAGCCGTCCTTGGGATTGCAAAGAAGGGACCAATGGTTAAATACAGCATACAGGTCAAAAAGAGGCTGTAAACCGGGTGAACGCGGCTGCCCATTTCATTTAAGCCATTGCTATGGGAGATCCCCATCGCAACAATTCCAAGGAGAGGTAAACCTACCCCGGTGATTAAAAAGCCAATTGTTGCCGGCCATACATTACGCCCCGCCATCTGTCCCATATAAACAGGAAAGATTAAATTACCAGCCCCAAAGAACATGCCAAACAGCATGGAGGCAATATAGGTATAATCTTTAAATGATAGTTTTTTCTGCATGATAAACTCCTCGTATTCTCATAATTTTACCAAATACAAATATCTTGTCGTATTTTTAGGTATATAATTAATTATTATACTATGCTCTTACAATATGTAAATAGATAATATGATGTTGGGGTCAAAAGATCGGCTGCAGCGGGCCAGATTTTACAGAGTCTGTAAAGCATGATACAATAAAAACGGAATGAGAAAATGCAAGCTCGCTTGCATTTCTGAGTGGAGTGCCAAGATCATGAACATGTTTTTAGTTCATGATACAATAAAAGCGTAGTGAGCATGCGATCGGAGCAAAAGAGCATAAAATTGATTCCTATTGTTTGCCAAGGCAGACTCTTTGCTCTAAAAAATAATTAAGGCAGCATTTTTTGCATAAGCTATAACTGTGTTTTAGGATGCGCAGCATCTGCAAACTTAAATGTATAGAAAAGAGGAAGAAGAATGATAGAATTTAAGAATGTATCAAAAATTTATCCCGGGAATAAGGTTGCGGTAAAAAATATCAACCTTAGGTTTGAAACCGGTGAATTTATATGTTTTATCGGAACCTCCGGCAGCGGTAAGACAACCTGCATGCGAATGATTAATCGTATGAATATTCCCAGTTCAGGAACAATTGAAATTGATGGCAGGGACATTAGTAAGATAAATGAGATCAACCTGAGAAGACATATCGGATATGTCATTCAGCAAATCGGTTTAATGCCTCATATGACCATCTATGATAATATCATCATGGTGCCGAAGCTGTTAAAATGGCCGGAGGATAAGATGAATCATATTGCGCGGGAATTACTACAGAAGGTGGATCTTCCGGAGAGCTATCTGGACTATTATCCTTCCGAGCTTTCCGGCGGGCAGCAGCAGCGGATCGGCGTGATCCGTGCCTTGGCAGCGAATCAGGAGATCATCCTTATGGATGAACCGTTTGGCGCTTTGGATCCGATTACCCGCGATAACCTTCAGCAGCTGGTAAAACGCCTACAGCGTGAAATGGGAAAGACCATTATTTTTGTAACGCATGATATGGACGAAGCGTTAAAATTATCGGACCGGATGGTTGTGATGAACCAGGGGCAGGTTGTTCAATTTGATACGCCGGATAGCATATTGGCGCATCCTGCGAATGATTTCGTGCGGGATATGCTGGGAGAAGAACGCTTAAATCATGCGGTGTTTGACTATGAGACCGTTGAGAAAATGATGGTACGCAATCCAATCTGTACCTTGCCAAACAAAAAGGTAAGCGAATCCATTCATATGATGAAAAAGAATCGTGTTGATATGCTGTTTGTCGTTGATGAGCAAAAGCATCTGATGGGGCATGTTGATATTTTTGATCTTGATCGGAGCCGTATGGGAAATGACCTGATAGGCAATCACATAAAGAAAACGACCTATATTTATAACAATACCAAGATTCGGGATGCCATCTATTATATCAATGACCTTGGGTATCGGAACATTCCGGTTGTAAATGAGAATCGGGTACTGGTCGGGCTTGTAACCCGTGCCGCAGTAGTGGACCGGGTATATGAAAGCTATTGGAGCGATTATCAGCCGGAGGGGGACGATGCTATTGCACAGATCAAACCGGAAGAAATGACAGTTTAGGAGGGACATATGCTGAATTATATATTACAAAATAGTACCGTACTTGCGGAAAAAATCGGAGAGCATTTTCTTATCTCAATTCTGGCATTGAGTATTGGTGCGGCAATTGCCGTACCGGCAGGAATTCTGCTGACAAGATACAAAAGATTATCACAGGTAGTTCTTTCTTTTTGTTCGGTTTTACAGACCGTGCCTTCTTTAGCGTTATTGGCAATTATGGTTCCCTTATTTGGCGTTGGAAAATTACCGGCTGCGATAGCCTTGATTATATATTCCTTACTTCCGATCCTACGTAATACGTATCTTGGGATGAATTCCGTTGACAAAAATGTTATTGATGCATCGAAAGGTATGGGAATGACATCCGGACAGATTATTGCCCGGGTGCAGGTTCCGCTGGCATTCCCGGTTATTATGTCAGGGATCCGTTTATCTTCCGTCTATATGGTGGCATGGGCAACACTCGCCTCCTATATTGGCGGGGGCGGTCTGGGGGACTTTATATTCATGGGACTGAATAATTTTAATTTCTATGCGATTGTTGCAGGAACCGTGCCGGTTACATTAATGGCCTTGCTGTTTGATGGTGCGCTGAGTATGCTCGAACATAGATTCACACCGAAAACGAGCAGTGCGGTTGGAAAGCAGACAGGAAAGGAGAGGGCAAATGCGTAGAGAAAAAAGATATAGAAAAATAGGCAGGATCATCGGCTTGCTCCTGCTTGTGATAGTAACACTGCTTGGCTGTTCTCTTCCGGGCCTTGGCAAAAGTGTGGCAGGCAACGGTATCGTTATTGCGGGAGGTAATACAACGGAGCGTCAGATCCTTGCGGAAATCGTAAGCCAGATGTGTGATCACTATCTGTCCGATACGGATACGGACATAACGCTGATCAATAATTTGGGCTCCACTCTACTGATTTTGCAGGCGTTAAAGGGGAAGGATGCCAACATCTCCGGTGCCATGTATACCGGAACTTCCCTAACCGGCGAGCTGGGATTAGAGCCTGCAACAGATCCGGACAAGGCGATGGAAGAAGTCGTTAAGGGCTATAGCAGCGAATATAACATGGTCTGGTTTCCATCCTACGGCTTTGAAAACACATATGCATTTATGGTAACCAGACAATTGGCTGACGAAAAGGGAATCCATAAAATCAGTGATCTGAAACCCTATGCAGATACCCTGAAGGTAGGAGTCGATACCGCCTGGATCGAACGAAAAGGGGATGGTTATGAGGGCTTTAAAGATCTATATGGATTTACGTTAGATAAGATGAGCTCCATGGAGATCGGTCTGGTTTACGATGCGGTCCGTGCGGGCAAAATGGATGTGGTTCTGGGATATTCTACGGATGGCCGTATCGATGCCTATGATCTGGTTGTTCTGGAGGATGATCTGCATCTGTTTCCGCCCTATGATGCAAGTCCGGTTGCGACAAAAGAGCTGCTTCGAAAGTATCCGGAGGTCGAAACCATCCTTTTAAAGCTGGAAGGAGCAATTGATTCCGAAAAAATGCAGAAGCTGAATCGAATCTCCGATGAGGAGCAGATCGAACCAAGGATTGTTGCCGGGCAATTTCTTGAAGAGAATCATTATTTTGAGGAAAAGGATACGATACCGCTTGCAGAGCGTGAGCTTTACAAGGATGTGGTACGGGATATTCTTCCGCCGGGTAAAGATAAGGAGGGAAAATAATGGCGTTATTAAAATATTATCAGATCAATGGAGGCTATGTACTGGAACAGTTCCTGCGGCACTTTCTGATTTCCGTATACGGGGTTCTATTTGCGGCAATGGTTGCAATACCCATAGGATTCTTTATCGCCAGACATAACCGGCTGGCCGGCTGGGTCATCTCACTTGCCAATATTATCCAGACGATCCCTTCGCTTGCCATGCTGTCTCTTCTGATGGTGGGTATGGGCCTTGGAGCGGGTACCGTGGTCATGACGGTATTTCTTTACTCCATGCTTCCCATACTAAAAAACACGTATACCGCAGTCAGCAACGTTGACAAAAACCTGTCGGACGTTGCGAAGGGCGTGGGAATGACACGCAATCAAATAAGGTTTAAGGTAGAAATTCCGTTATCTTTGTCTGTGATTATGGCCGGTATTCGGAATGCGATCGTCATTGCAATCGGTATAACTGCAATCGGAACGTTTATCGGGGCAGGCGGATTAGGTGATATTATTTCGCGGGGTATTAACGTAATAGACGGATCTGCTATCATCTGGGCAGGTGCCCTTCCGACCGCCCTGATGGCGGTGATTTCCGATCTGGTACTTGGAAAATTGGAGAAAAGGCTTGCCAATTGGCGCTCATAATAGTGTATAATCTATTGTTACTATTCACACCCGACATGTATACCATGTTATGATTTCGACAAATGTATCCGAATCGGAGACGCTTTCGCTTCAAATACTCCTTATCGGATATCATTTGTCGAAA
>DOWG01000102.1:1591-3998 GCA_003519685.1 Lachnospiraceae bacterium | reverse complement strand
CGTGAAAAAGGGATTGCATTTATCGCTGATCTATGTTAACATTTCTCCATGGTAGCATGGTAAAGTGCTAATACGATAAAATTACACAGGCACAAGCTAACTTATTGTTACTGTTCACACCNNAAACCTTGTCTCTCTCGAATTTTCAGCTATGATCTTATAAGGTATTTTGTGAATTTGCCATACGGATTAAAAAAACATCCCATTTGTCGGGCAAATCATAACATGGTATACATCGGGTGTGAATAGTAATAACTTATTTGTCTCGAAACGATGGCCACCGAAACGATGCCGGTCAGGTCGGTTAGTTTGTGTAAAGGAAGGATTGGTTATGAATATGAAAAAAAGAGTATTTTATTTCTTGTTATTGGTAGGTTTGGTTCTTGGCTTAACGGCATGTGGTACGAAGGAAACAAGGGGAAACGCTGTGGGTAAGACCGGAGAAGAGAGTGGAAGTAATGCAAAGCAGGAGGATACATCACTTCAATATATTTTAGATAGGGGGAAGTTCATTGTCGGACTGGATGATACCTTTCCTCCTATGGGATTTCGTGATGATGCGAATAATATTGTGGGATTTGATATTGATCTTGCGCAGGCAGTCAGTGATAAGCTTGGGGTTGAATTGGTTCTTCAGCCAATCGAGTGGGATGCCAAGGAGCAGGAATTGGCAACGAAGAACATTGATGCGATCTGGAATGGCTTCTCGATAACGGAGGAACGGCTTGCCAATCTGACTATGAGCGACCCTTATATGGAGAACAGCATCTCCCTGGTTGTTGCAAAGGATAGCGAAATTGCTTCTATGGAGGACATGGCGGGTAAGCGGCTCGCTGTCCAGAGCGGATCCTCTGCGCAGGAAGCCTTGGATAGTGAGGAAAACAAGGAGTTTAAGGATTCGGTTGGTAAAATCAACGAGTTCGCTTCCTATGTAACGGCTTTAATGGATCTTGAAACCGGTAATTCGGATGCGGTGTTAATGGATTCTGTGGTGGCAAACTATATGATCAATACAGCCGGAAAGGACTTTACCATACTTGATGATGCTTTAGTTGCGGAGGAATATGCGGTTGGTTTTAGAAAAGGTGATCAGGCTCTCTGTGATGCGGTTAATAATGCATTAAAGGAGCTGAAGGAGGACGGTACGGTGGAGACAATTGCAACCAAGTGGTTTGGCTCGGATATTACAACCATTGAGTAGTTCTTATTCATCCAATCAATATTGACCCTCCAATCAAAATTTGGTTACCCGAATTGAGATGTATGAATTGAGATTGTATTTGACAGGAAATACCAGCGTGGTTATAATGTTTTTTATGTGACAGATAAAATCACCCAATCAAAATCATCGTTAAATTTATATTATGACAGGCAGATTGGCTTGTCAATTTGTCTTGTTGGAGGTCAATATGGTTTGTTTTCATTGCGGCAGGGAGAATGAAGCGAAATCCAAAGTTTGCAGATACTGCGGGTATCCGCTGATTAGTGAGAAAGCGGAGATTGGATTCTCAAGCCCGGATACCGAGTATATCGGACCGCGGGTTCAGAATTTACCCATAGAAGCGCAGCAAAGCAGTCAAAAAGAGGCAAATGTTCTATCTGATCTTCCATCTCATTCGGAAGCTAATCCTACTGCAGATACAATAGAGCGCCGCTGGAAGGATAAGAAGCTGCTGGCGGCGATATTCTCGGTTGCGGTCATTTTCGCGGCGCTTGCCATATTCAACGGGAGCGGGCAGAGAAATACAGCAGTCTTCTCCTATATATCGGAGGATGCTCTGGAAATATTGGCAGATACGAATAAGAATACAACCTTCGTATGGAATACCGGCGGTGAGAAGCTGTTTGAAATGGATGAGGCTTTAACGGCTTTTTTTATACCGGACAAAACGGCTGCCATCCTGTTTGATCAGGAGAATAGATGCCGGTACTATGTAAACGCTAAGAAGCTTATTCGGCTGCGGGAGGATATTAGTATGCTGAACATTTCGATCAATGGCCAATATCTTATGTATAGTGCCAAAGAGGAACAGGAGAGTATGCTTTATCGGTATGACGTAAAGAAGGAAAAGGAAGAACTGCTCGACCAGGGGAAGGGGTTTGGTTCCCTTATAATTTCTCCGGATGGTAAAACGATGGCTTACGCGGCAGCTTCGGATCGGACAGGAGCGGATAGCGAGGATTTTGCATGCTATTTGATAAGAAATGGCGGAGAACCGGAATTCTTCGGAAAGAAGAGAGCGATATTTGCCTTATCTGATCATGCAGAATATATCTATTATTATGAACTGCAGGAGAATAAGAAAATTGCATATGCACAGAAGGAAGGCCAATCCGTATATCTGACCGACTCCCTGGATCGTGTGATGGTTAATTTGGATTGTTCCGAACTCCTATACAGCGTGGA
>DOWG01000102.1:1081-1557 GCA_003519685.1 Lachnospiraceae bacterium | reverse complement strand
TCCTTTAAAAGTAAAGCATTGATTTTTCAGGATAATGCCGTTGTCTGGATTGATGATAAATATGCAGCTAGAAAAGTCGGGAATAATATCGGGCATTATTTTGCAATAATATCCGATACCGAGAATACCCTGATGTATGCAACAAGGAAGCTAGAGATCGAAAAGGTTACGATTCAAGGGGACACGGAGGATTCAAAAAGATTCGTTAACAATGCCGATCAAGTTGCCACCTCCGGTGATTTATCAGATGTATACTATCTGTCGGGCGATCAGTTATATTACAAAAACAACATGGAGGAAGCCATAATGTTGGCAGATCAAGTGGAGGGGCTCTGCCTCAATGCGAAGGGAGATATCGCATTCTTTCAAAAGGATTGCACCACAAAGTCAAATGTGAGGAAGGGAACGCTCTATTACAGCATCCATGGCGGGGAGCCAAGACCTGTGAAGGACGGCAAAGAGGCAGTATTGCTGGG
>DOWG01000102.1:0-1011 GCA_003519685.1 Lachnospiraceae bacterium | reverse complement strand
CGCTCCCTTATGGTAATATGGTAAAGTGCTAACAGAATAAAGAAAGGCCTGGTTATTTTTATGCAGATCAATGTTCCTTTGAATTTACTCATACCCAATATGCTATCCGCTTCGGTGGAGACTTTGAAGATATTTTTCTATACGCTTTTTTTATCGATTCCCNNATCTTCCGGGGAACGCCGCTCATGCTGCAGCTGTTCTTTTTTATGTACGGGCCTTACTATATCTTTGGCTTTAGCTTTGACCGGTTCACAGCCTGTATCGCGGCATTTGCCATTAACTATGCGGCTTATTTCGGCGAGATCTTCCGGGGAGGAATCGGAGCCATCCCAAGGGGGCAGTATGAAGCAGCGAAGGTTCTGGGCTATACCAGATCGCAAACCTTTATGAAGATTATCCTCCCGCAGGTGGTAAAGCATGTGATTCCTGCAACCGGAAATGAACTCATGACCCTGGTAAAGGATACCTCTCTGGCACAGGTTATTGCCGTAAAAGAGCTGTTCGATGTGGCAACCAGTGCCGGATCAAAATATTTCTCCACGGTTCCGATCGTCGTGGCGGCGGTGTTCTATCTGGTCATGAATACGATTGTGGAACTGTCATTCAAGCTAATAGAAAANNAATTAGGAAGGGAGGTAATTGTATGCTGCTAAAAGCGATAAATTTAGAAAAGGGCTTTGGAGAAACCGAAGTGTTAAAAGACATTTCTATGGAAGTGCGGGAAGGGGAAGTTGTTGCAATTATCGGTCCTTCCGGTTCCGGCAAATCGACCCTGCTTCGCTGCCTGACCCAATTAGAGAGGATCGATCGGGGGCAAATCGAGATCTGCGGGAAACAGATGGTGACAATGAACGGGGAGAAAGCAATCTATGCGGATCACCGGACACTTCACGATATCATTCTGGATGTCGGTCTTGTCTTTCAGAATTTCAATCTTTTCCCTCATATGACGGTTCTTAAAAATATTGTTGAACCGCAGGTGAAGGTGTTAAAGAAAGAGAAGGAAGAGGC
>DOWG01000213.1 GCA_003519685.1 Lachnospiraceae bacterium | reverse complement strand
TCATTTGGCTGCCTTACCTGACTACGTCAGCCGGTCTTAGCCAATCTGAATATATATAAGGTCCTATTCATGTTCTTTGCTTTTATATGACTTCTGATACTCAAATCTTATTTGGATGTTTTTTGTGATAATTAACGAAGTAAAACTGCCCTTACCGGGGCGGCTTCAGCCTCGGCAACATTGACCGGGGCGGCAAACAGGAAATATTTCCCTTCCTCAATCTCTTTCAGACGTAAGCCTTCTAATATCACAATATCCGCCCCCAGGAGCTTAATGTGGGTTGGATGCTCCGGCTGGTTTCGTTCAATACCCAGGGAATCAATGCCTACGCCTTTAATTTTCCTATCTCTTAAAAACTCTGCTCCGGAATCATCTACATAGATAAATTTATCCTCTAAAATATCTTCGAAGGAATTTCTTGTTTTCAGCAAAACAAAATCCCCCTCGACAATATTCTTATCCTTCAAATCCTCCGCGGTAATTTTGTCAGTACAGCTGCTCAGATCCAGGACCCTGCACTTCGTAATCACCTGCTCCAGCCGGAGGGATTCGACCTTGGCTCCCCCGGGTACCATATGAAGGGAGCGATCCAGATGGGTACCGGTATGCATATTCATCTCAACCCTTGATTCATAGGCACTGCCGGATGAAAAATCCCGTTCCACGATGATCTTCGGCCGTTTTTCTTCGTTACCGCCATACACCGGCATATCCTGTGTAATTTTCATTGAAATATCATAAATCTGAAAAGAATTCATATTCATAAACTTTCCTCCTTGGCTTCCTAATAAATTTTCACTCAGGATTCTAATAAACTTTTATAACCAACCTTGATTTGAGTGTCATAAGTCATTTTAAATATTCCACCATTTTCTGCCGTCCCTTGCCAGCAGCTCGAAAGCACTGACCGGGCCCATGGAACCGGCATCATAGTTGGGAAACTGTGAAATCTTATTCTCCCTGTACTTAATAATTTTGTCTGCAAATGCCCAGGCAGCCTCAACCTCGTCCCATCTTGGGAATAGTGTGCCATCTCCCCGGAGAATATCATATAGTAAGCGTTCATATGCCTCCGGCGTGTTTCCCTGGGTTGGACTGTAATAGCTGGTATCCATTTTCGTAGGGATAATGCCATTATGGGACGTAAAATCCTTCGTATTAAACTGAAAGAATACGCCGACATTCGGTTGTATCCTTAGGACCAGAAGATTCGGTTCCTGTACCTCCTTATCCTTAAAGTATAGAATATTGGGAAGATCCTTAAACTGAATCACAATTTCAGCGGAGCCTGTTCCCATGCGCTTTCCGGTTCGAATATAGAAGGGGGTCCCCGCCCAGCGGAAATTATTAATAAAGAGCTTTAATGCTACAAAGGTTTCCGTATTGGAATCCGCAGGCACCTTGGGTTCCTCACGGTAACCCGGTACCGGACTGCCATCGATAATCCCTTTCCCATACTGTCCAAACACCACATTATTGCGAAGGAAACCCGGGGTAATATCCTCGATTGCTTCCAGTACCTTCTGCTTCTCGGTACGGATCGAATCCGTTTTTAGATTCACCGGAGGCTCCATGGCAACCAGAGAAAGTATCTGAATAATATGGCTCTGCACCATATCTCTCATCGCACCGGAATTCTCATAATAACCGCCTCTTGCGCCGACGCCCAGTTTTTCTGTCAAAGATATTTGAACATTATCGATAAATTTATTATTCCATATCGATTGAAAAATAGAATTGCCAAAGCGCAGTACCATAATATTTTGAATCATTTCCTTGCCCAGATAATGATCAATACGATAGATACTGCTCTCCTCAAAGACCTCAAGCAGCTTATTGTTCAGCTTTCTGGCGGTCTTTAAGTCCTTGCCAAAAGGCTTCTCAATGATTAATCTGCTCCATGCCCCCGGTTTCTTGGTCATATTACTTGTATGCAGACCGATCACGATGGTTTCAAAATACTCCGGAGCAACCGCCAGATAGAACACCCGATTACCTCCGGTTTTTACTTTTAAGTCCAGTTCGTCCAGATAATCCTTCAGACCGGAATACCCTCCCTGGTCCGTAAAATCAAACTGATAATAATGAAGCATGCCGGCCAGCTTCGCCCAATGCTTATCATCTACCTTATTGCGGGAATGTTCCTTCAGTGACTGGTACATATCTATCTTATAGTCTTCCTCTGATTTATTCCTCCGTCCCACAGAAACAATAGCAAAATTCTTCGGAAGAAGCTGATCAATTACCAAATTATATAGCGCCGGTATCAGCTTACGATGCGTCAAATCGCCGGTCCCGCCAAAGATCACTAAGATCGCCGATAAAAAATCTCCATCTTTTTCTTCTCTTTCCATATTAACCTCCTTCATGAGTAACCATGCAGCCATCCGCGCCGCATCAGGTCGTAATAACTCTGATTAATCTAATTATATACTATATCTATCATACATACCACTTTTTCTATATTTTAACCATAACTAACGTTACTGTCATGAATGTTCTTTTCGTTCATGATATGATTTCGACAAATGATATCAGATAAGGAGTTACTATCTGCAATCCCGGATTTTCCGCACCGATTGCTGCCATTTTCATAAAATATTATATACGAAAGAGAAAAAAATCTGATCATGCGGCGGCGGATTCTGTAACGGAATAATGCAAATAAGAAAATTGGGTAACCTAATTAAGAGAAAGCGAAAATATCATAGAAGAGATAATTTTGATACTTTTTATCTGCAAAAGAGGAGCAAAAAAGAGCATAAAAATGAAAGGTGGGCTATGGCGCACCTTGATTTGCCATCTGATTCACCGTACTTTCACGGTTACAGCCTATGATTCGTTTGTACTCGTATCGGTCAAAGCGCAGGCGGTAGCATAAACCACCCGCAAATCATGCTGCGTACAAATGCGTAGAACACGTTCTATTTTACCCAGCATTTCCTTGGCACTGGGCTCTTCAGGAAAGAAAACATCATCAACCGAGAGATTTAGCGTAACTGAAATTTTATAAAGTACCTCAACCGATGGCATTCTGGTTCCCGCCTCAATCTGCTTTACATGAACCGGCGAAATATTAACTAACTCAGCCAGCTTTTCCTGGGTTAACTTCTTTTCCATACGGGCATTTCTTATGGCATTACCTAACTCATTTCTCATCATGATATGCTCTAAGCCTCCTTTATAGTAATCTTAAAGAATACTTTAAGACTTGAAAATATTCTAAAAGAATACTAGAATGTATACTCATAGATATTAATAAGTATGAAAGCTATACATATTAAAATATGCCATTGACTCTCTTATTATCGACAAATATCAGAGAAATAATGAAAATATGGACTACGAAGCTTAATACTTGTGGGATGCATTAAGAAAATAGAAGAAAATAGATATGAAAGGAGCGTACAAGGAGAATTTCTATCATTAGCATAGAAACTCAATCGCATTAAAATAATTTAGCCACAATCCATCTCCTTGATGAAAAGGAAAGATTACTATGATATTTGAAACTCTTAATCAAGTTGTTGCATTTCTAACGATACTTGAGAAACTTTATTCTATCGTCCGGATCAAAAGTATAGCCAGTGAAGAAGTTTTATATGACAGCGAGAATCCAGACATGCATATGCTTACAGAAATCGAAACTCCTGTTTCTTTTGCCGGACATTGCAATGCCGCATTTGCCGTTAACGGGATCGATCCCATGGTCATCACAATAACGATTCCGATGTCCGTCGGGGAGGATTCCTATCGTCTTGAATTGATCCATAGGGACTTAAGAGGCAGGAAAAATATGGTATCTACCAGGCAGGATGATTTAATCCGACATTTAAGAAAATTAACCATTACGGATGAACTAACCAATGTATATAACCGAAGATATATTTATGAGCAGCTTCCGATTGATTTAGCCCGTTCTTTTCAAAAAGATGAGCCTATATCAATTATTTACGCGGATATCGATTGCTTCAAGGATATTAATGACAATTACGGGCATGTTACGGGAGATTTGGTACTGAAGGAGATCGCCGAGTTATTCCACCGGCAGGTGCAGCAAGAAGGCGGCTGGGCAGCGCGCTATGCCGGAGATGAATTTCTTATCTGCCTTCCATCCGCTAGTCATACTCTCTCTGTTAAAATTGCGAACCGAATCTGCAAGATGGTGGAAGCAAAGGAGTTTAACATCAATGCGAATACATTGAAAATAACCAGCAGCTTCGGCGTAGAGACGATCTATAAGGGAAATGGTGTCGATACGGTGGACGAAATCGTAGAATTGGCGGACCGAAAATTATACCGTGCAAAAAGAAAGGGAGGAAACCGGGTTATCGATTGACACCAGGAGATAGGCTTGATTCTGCCCAAAATCAAAAAACCAGCTCCTCAAAAATTGCTTTCACTGTTGTCATTTCCTTTAAACGGTATACATTGTCCCCGCAGAACAGCAAGCCTTCCTCAATATTACCGCGCACTGCATTGATCAGTGCCTTCGTTATGCAATAGGGGGCTTCCTTTGGATTACAATGTGAAAGGCAATGGAAGCATTTCTCAATCGGAAGCTTCCCCTCCCCGACCTTTTTCAGTAATCCATTGGCAATCGCGCGCCCGGGCATCCCAACCGGACTGATTACGATACGGATATCCTCCTCTTTTGCATCCAGATATGCCTGCTTATATTCCGGACTGGCATCACATTCTTCGGTAACGACAAATCTGGTTGCAATCTGCACTCCGTTCGCTCCAAGCTCCAATGCATGCTTGATATCATTTTGATCAAATATTCCGCCGGCTGCTACGACCGGAATATTGGTTTGATATTTTTCTTCAAATGCCCTTTTATATTTCACGATTTCTTTTATCTCTCTGTCAAAGTCGATTTCATCGATGTTCTCTAACTCTTCCTTCGAAAAGCCAAGGTGTCCGCCGGCATGAGGACCCTCAACTACAATAAAATCTGCTGTTCTGTGATACTTTCTATCCCACATCTTAAGAATAACCGAAGTCGCTCTCATACTTGATACAATGGGAGCTATCTTTACCTTACATCCTTTGACCATGTCCGGCAGCGATATGGGAAGTCCTGCTCCGGAGATGATCACATCTGCTCCGGCTTCGCAGGCCGCCCTAACATAGCGTTCATACTGCTTTGTTGCAACCATTATATTTACGCCGACAATTCCGCCCTCCGCTATTTCTTTTGCTTTATCAATATGCTTTTTTATGGCAAGTAAATTTGTTTCAATCTGATTATTATCAAAATCCGGTTCATCATAACCGATCTGCGCCGTGGAAATAATGCCGATTCCGCCTTCCCTTGCTACTGCCCCGGCCAAATTCGATCTGCTTATCCCTACGCCCATACCTCCTTGAATAATAGGTACTCTGACAGTTAAATCCCCGATAATTAGTGGCTTCATTCTCATCTTCACTCCTCATTTCTGTGCTATTTTTTTGCGCATCACAAATCTGTAGATGCTGTGCAAACTTG
>DOWG01000006.1 GCA_003519685.1 Lachnospiraceae bacterium | reverse complement strand
TTTTCAAATAATTGTTGACATCAAATGCTCTTCATGATATAGTTAAGAAGTTATTTTAGATGCAGATTTGATTCACATATTTTTGTAAGTCATTAATACATTTCATGGTTTACAAAAATATGTGATTTTTATTTTCACCTAAATATTCAAAATTATAATAATAGGAGGTATCTTTCATGAATAAAGGTACAGTAAAATGGTTTAACGCGCAAAAAGGATTTGGATTTATCACAAACAGCGAAACTGGCGAAGATATATTCGTACATTTCTCAGGAATCGCCATAGATGGCTTTAAATCTTTGGAAGAAAATCAAAACGTAACTTTTGATATAGAAAAAGGCCCTCGTGGCTTACAAGCTGTTAACGTTGTTTTAGCTTAATTCTACGAAAACCATATGGCAAAAGCGATATTCCCAGACAAATCATGTTGTTTGTCTGGGAATATTTTTTCTTTACTTATTGATTACATTATCCTCACCTACCGTACGGGTTACATCCTCACCGTAGGTTGCCATGGCATCCGCCGGACTGGTCCCGGATACAACCGATTCAACCATGGTCTGTATATGGGTGGAAACTGCCGGATATTTGCTGTCCTTTGGCCGGAAGGATGCAGCTTTCAAGTATTCGGTTGCTGTCTGGATAAAAGGCATGGAGGCATATTTTTCATTATCTGCGATGTCTGTTCTTGTTCCGATACTGCCCATAGCAACAAGAGCATCCACGTATACAGAAGGTTCCATTAAGTGTTGGATAAATTCCATCGTAAGGTCTTTGTCATCCGATTTAGCGGGAATGGACCATGCCCAGCCGCCGGCCAGTGTAATGATTCCGGCGCCGTCACCATGCTGGGTAGGCATAGGTGCAAGGCCTAGAACCTCACTGTATTCCGACCAGGGCGATGCGCCTGTTTTCAGATAATTGCCGGTGATCCAGATGCCATCAAGCGATATGCCAAGCTTGCCCTGCGGTAAATATTCCCTGGCAGATGTATTGCTTGCCTGCCCGTTTAATACTTTGGAAAGCGGCGGTCCGTAATAGTTCTTATAAATATTCTCTAAGAAGGTTAGGGAATCTAAAATACCCCGGCTGGATATAATCCATTTACCGGTGACTTCATCAAGTAATTCTTCACCGGTTCCGTAAAGAAGCATTTCATAGGTCTGCATGGAGGTTGCTTCACCGGTTGCAACGGTGGAATTGCACCAGAACGGTACCACATCGGGAACTTCTTCCTTAATAGTCTGGCAGGCAGATAGGATATCGTCCCAGGTCTTCGGTTCCCAAACCTCCGGCAGACCTGCCTGCCGAAAGATTTCCTTGTTATACCACAATCCGCGGGTATCCGTATTGTATGGTACACCGTACACCTTATTGTCGGCTGCGGTAACACCCTCTTTTAAGGAGTCATAATAGAAACCATCCGTCCAATCCGCATAATCTGCCAAATAATCATCCAACGCGGTAAGATACCCGGCTTCCACATCGGTTGCAAGCTGGAAAGTATCCTCTGCCACTAAATCAGGCGCTGTTTTTTCCGATTGCAGGGAAAGAGCAATTCTGGCAAAATAATCTCCTTCGGAGGCAGTGATTGGTGCAATGTTTAATTCACAGCTGTCTTTTTTATCGAAACTGTCATAAGCTGTCTGCAGCCATTTCCACAATATCCCGTTCTCCCCCTGGCCGTCATCCCGAAAGGTTACAGTGATAACTCTCTTTCCTTCCGCAGCTGCATCCCCGGCAGCTTCGGATCCGGCAGCTGCAGCTTCCGCCGCGCTTTCTTCTTCCTGTATTCTCTTCGTTTCTACGGCTTCACTCGCTGTATCTTTGACTCTTTCACATGCGGTTAATGTTAAAATCATTACAATGAGCGGCAGCAAACTTAACGATTTTTTCATAACAATCATGCCTTTCTTGACTACCTTCAAACTTTGGGCTGTAGGCTTAAATCTTACTTTCCATTTAACGGATGGAAGCACAGCACGCTCCGCCCGCCGTTCATAGCTTTCATCTCCGGCCTTGCTTTCCTGCATTCCTCCGTAGCATAAGGGCAGCGGGGAGCAAATTTACAATAGGTGATTGCATACTCTTTTTCCTCCGTATCCGGCATGACGAATTCCTGTTTCCATTTCTCTCCTACCCTTGGTACTGCATTCATCAGAAGCTCGGTATATGGATGTGCCGGATCGTCCATGACCTCTTTGGCTCTGCCATATTCGACCAGGCAGCCTCTATATAACGTCGCCATATAATCCGATACATAGTAAGCCGTTGAAAGGTCATGCGTCACATAGATAAAGGAAACATTATATTTATCCTTCAGCTCTTTAAATAAATTTACAATGTTCATTTTCATAGATGCGTCAATCGCAGCAACCGGTTCATCGGCTATGATAAGCTTGGGTCGGCTGATGAGCGCTCTGGCAATCGACACCCGCTGCAGCTCACCGCCGGAAAACTGGGCAGGGTATTTGCCCTTTACTGTCTCAAGTGACATCCCTACACTTTTCAGGGTATCATCGATTAACCTTTCCGCTTCGATATAATTCTTCGCGATTTTCAGCCGGAGCGCGGTATTGAACAGATAGGTATCCACGGTTTTACGCATCGAAAAGGTTTCATAAGGATTTTGAAAGATCGGCTGCACATCCAGCCTGAATTGAAAAAGATCCTGTCTTTTATAATCTTTATAGGATTTGCCGGAAAGCACGATATCTCCCCGATCGGAGTCGTGCAGGCGCAGTATCATCTTACATAAGGTAGACTTCCCACAGCCGGACTCGCCTACGATCGAAAGAATTACCGGCTTACCGGCATCCATATCAATACTGACATCATCCACCGCAACAAGCCTCTTTTTACTGAGCATTCCACCGATCCGGAAGAATTTACTGACATTTTTTATTTCAAGTAATTTATCAGACATATTANNAAATGGCAGGCTGCAAAACGCCCCGGTTCGACTTCACAAAACTTCGGTACCGTTTTCCTGCATTCCTGCGTCGCTCTGGGACAGCGAGGCGCAAACCGGCAGCCGGGAGGCGGGTTCGTCAGTGCGGGCGGTCTTCCCGGTATCCCAGTTTTCTGACTCTTGTCCCCCACCCGCGGGAGAGCACCTACCAGCATTTGCGTATACGGATGGATCGGTTTTTCAAAGATATCTTCTGTTCTTCCTAACTCAACCATACTTCCGGAGTACATGATCCCCATGCGGTCTGTGATCTGATAATGCACGCCCATATCGTGGCTTACGATCACCATAGTGTTCTTCAGCTGCTTTTGCAGATGCATGAGCATCATTAGGATTCCCCGCTGAACCACAACGTCAAGCGCCGTGGTCGGTTCATCTGCCAGGACGACATTCGGCGACATAAAGGTTGCCAATGCGATGATAACACGCTGCCGCATCCCGCCGGATAGCTGAAAAGGATACGCTTTCAGTAAATCGGGGGAGAGGCTGAGTTCCTCCAGATAGTCCGCAATCCTCTTTAATGTCTGCTCCTTCGTTTTCCTCTTTCGCTCGACTTTTGGAATTGAATCCAAAAACTGATTTTCCAGCGGAACAATGGGATTGAGTACACTCTGTGCTGCCTGCGGTATATAAGAAATATGATTCCACCAGGTATTTCGAATCTCACCTGTTTTATAGGAAAAGGCTTTCCCATCTTTCTGACCGCCAAATACCACCTTACCCGAGTCTACCACCAGAGGAAACCCCAGAATATCGTACATAACTTTTAATAACGTCGTCTTACCACAGCCGGATTCTCCGGCTATTCCGAAGATTTCATTTTCCTTTATTTCAAAATCCACATCGTTTATAACGTGAACCGGTCCGTCAATCGTTGAATACGAAGTGGATAAATGGTCTATTTTAAGCATCTTCTACCTCCCTCTTTTCATTGATAAATAGTCATTATATCCGGTGATCAGGAGGAACAATCCGATAAACAATACCGCCGTAGCTACGATCGGAGAGCCTATCCAGAACCACTGCCTCGTAAAGATAGCATTGCGGTCTCTTGCCCACTGGATCATATTCCCCAGGGAGATTAGATTACCGGGCGACAGACCCAGAACAGCAAGACTCGATTCCGAAGCTATGGCAGCGAGCGTAGCATTCATAAAATTGGAGAGCGACCACGTAAGAGCATAAGG
>DOWG01000078.1:633-3289 GCA_003519685.1 Lachnospiraceae bacterium | reverse complement strand
ACGGTGTAGATATATTTTATCTCATTCTTTCTGGCATCGATCGATTGCTTCATAATCTCATATCCCCGGATTCTTCCGGGAGACAGTCTTAACGCTTTTGCAATTGCCTGAAGCATATCCTCCTTCGTATGCCGAATAGGAAGCTTAATCTGTGAAATTCGAATCATTTTGCACCTGTACTTTCCTCAAAACTATGTCTTTTTCTTCCGGCAGCTGTTCCGGCAAGATATCCCGAGCTCCAGGCCCATTGAAGATTATAGCCTCCGCAGGTACCGTCAACATCCAGAAGTTCTCCGGCAAAGTATAGATTCTTCCTTCGCTTTGATTCCAGAGTCTTCTCATTAATTTCCGCGGTTGCGACACCGCCGGCAGTCACCTGGGCATTTTCAAAGGAATTGGTATCACTAATCCTCATGTGAAACTCTTTGATCTGCATTGCTATGGCTTCTATTTCCCGGTCTTTCAGCTTTGCCGCTTCTTTCATCGGATCCAGCCCGGTTTCTTTAATCAGAATATAGGATACCTTGTGATGGAACAATCCGACCATCATCTCTTCGGTCGTTTTACCGATGCTGTTCCCTATTCGCCTGTCAAGAAGCAGAATAACTTCCCCGATGGTTTTCTGCGGGAGCAGATCGATCTTTAAAAACACCTTATTCCCTTGATCCAGAGCCTTCGCAGCGTATCGGCTGATCTGCATGATCGGAATACCGGAGATCCCATAATCTGTAAATATAAGCTCTCCGGTTTCTTCTGACAGGAGCATCCCCTTATTCGTATAAGCGCCCACCTTGCCGGCCATACGGACACCGGAAAGTGTCCTGCAGTAGTTTTCCGGCGATTTTAGCTGCACCAGAGCCGGCAGCGGCTTAATAATGGTATGATCAAAAAGCTTCGCAAGCAGATATCCGCTGCCATCCGAGCCCAGTTTCGAAGAAGCACATCCTCCCGTAGTCAGAATCAGCTTTTTGGCAAAATGACGTTTCTCTTCTATGTTCATAACAGTATCCGAAACCGTTCTCTTCCCCTTGGAACCCTTTTTTCCGTTCCCGATCGCTTTTTTATTCTCCGCTGCCGGAGGGATTCTATGTTCGGTAATTACCGTAAAATATGGTTCGGTAATGTGAATTACTTTTTCATTATATGCAAAATCAACTCCCAGGCGTCTGCACTCCATCATAAGAACCTGCACTACGCTGGCAGCCTGCTCCGAATTCGGATAAAGGTATCCGTTTTTCTCCTTCGGGCAGATCCCCAGTTCTTCAAAAAACGCAATGGTCCTCTGCGTATCAAACCCGTCCAGTACGCTCATAGCAAAGGCATTATCATCGGATCGGTAGCACTCTGGGCTTTGCACCAGATTTGTAAAATTACATTTTCCATTGCCCGTCGCTAATATCTTCTTCCCTGCTTTCTCCTTTTGCTCAATTACCAGCACCGAACTTCCCATCCTTGCAGCCGCAATTGCCGCCATAAGTCCGGAAGCACCGGCACCTGCTATAATGACATCATACCCCACGAAAATGCCTCCTAAAAATCTTTCTTTACATTTGTATCATTATATTTTAACTAACCCTTGAATTCAAGTGTTTCTTCCATATCTAATAAAATCTTCATTGAATTTTAATTTTTGGTATAGTGGCAAAAGCCTTCCTAACAAATCGTTTTCATCAATTTGCACAAGGAGATCAAAAACATCATCATTTTTCCCATACAAAAAGCTGCAAACCGCTATAATTTCCTTCCCGTAGAATTTAAACAAGATGCCTTGAAAAGGAAAATTATATTGGTTTACAGCTTAGAACATTCATCCAAATCCATATAATTTCTAATCCATAACTTGCAATTTATCTGACTTTAACTCGTATAGCTTTCCAGCAATCCATAAAGCTCCTCTAAGGAATCAATATAGATTCCCTGACTAAGCTGTACCCGGTCCTTTTCCGGCAGCTTTGCGGCTTCGATACCGGTATAATTATAGACACTCTTTAAATCACTATTATATACGACCACATAACCGCCCTTTATAACCACATAGAATCGAAAAGGAACCGAGGCAGCATCATAACTTTTGCGGATGACAACCTCTTCCTCTGAGAAGGATTGAAGTTCATAGGCAATCAAACCCTTGTTATATTCGGATAACGTCATATCTTTCATGTAGTCATCCAAATACGCAATGATCTCTTCCCTTGTTAACCCCACCAAATAAGCCGGCGGATTTAATTTCTGGCTTTCTAATCTATCCGTGGCCTTATCATAGGTTTCAAGAATGTATTTTGTCGTCGGCAGAACCGTCGCGGAAACCTGCGTCCCTACCTCTTCGGCCTCTTCCGTTTCATTGGCAGCAGTAGAAGCATTGGAAGAATCAACCGGCATCTGCGTCGGCGATACATTTGCCTCTAGCATTTCATAGTTATCTTTACGCTCAACTGCACTCTTATTAAATTCATATAACGCCCTGCGGTAGCTCAGGTAATAGCATGCACTGAACAATACCGAAAGACCCAAAAAACTCAAGAGATAAATATATACCTTTTTCAGCTTCATAAGAAACACTCCTTCGGTATATATTTTCTCCACTATTTGGTTGTTTATACATTTAAATGTTGCTATTCACACCCGAGCAAAGTCTATCTTATGATTTCGACAAATG
>DOWG01000078.1:0-591 GCA_003519685.1 Lachnospiraceae bacterium | reverse complement strand
CATGGTATACATGTCGGGTGTGAACAGCAACATTTACAGTAAATGCATCTTACGCAAGATACGTACGATTGTTTCTCCCTTTGGAGCCTGGGCAATCTCGTGCTCATCCAGCCCTTTCATTAAAATCAGCAGGGAAAAATATAAAACCACCGAAATTGGAATGGTAATCAACAGAGGAATTAAAATATTCCCCATCCATTTCATAAAACCATTGCAGATAAAATAAGCGGCGACTCCCATAAGACCTGAACTTACGGTTGGAATGACAAAGGTTTTTAAGATTTCCTGATGATAGTCCAAGTACTTTTCAAGGGAAAACCAATTCAGAATGCTGACTACCAAAGCAAAGATAACATTACCGATCACCAGAGCATAAGCGCTTAATGACGTAAATTCCAGCAATATATACATCAGTACCACATGAATTCCTAACGAAATTGCAGAATTGATTACCGGTACTTTTAATTTACCGATTCCCTGAAGGATGGAGGTCGAAACGGTCGATAATGCATAGAATACGATTGCTATCGATCCAAGCCGCATAAAGTTAGCTGACAGCTGATAGGAATCCCGGAACAGAAGCCTTAAAAT
>DOWG01000309.1:1316-4169 GCA_003519685.1 Lachnospiraceae bacterium | reverse complement strand
TGTTATTGAGAAGTTAATTAAGGAGTCAAAGAACGGAAAGATTATAAAGGAAGGAATCAAGACCGTAATTATTGGAAAACCCAATGCCGGTAAATCCAGTTTATTAAACCGGCTGGTTGGTGAGGAACGTGCGATTGTTACGGAAATAGCTGGTACAACCCGGGATACGTTAGAAGAAACCATTAATTTAGATGGCATTACGCTGAATATTATTGATACCGCCGGAATTCGCAGAACGGATGATATTATTGAAAAAATGGGTGTCAGGAAAGCATTAGAATTTGTCTCAGATGCGGATCTTATTCTATGTGTTATCGATTCTTCCACAGAGTTGGATGAAAATGATGAGGAGATTTTACAACTGATCAAAGAGAAGAAGGCAATCATTCTGTTAAATAAATCGGATTTGGAGTCTGCTGTTTTACAGGAAGAGTTAGAATCCAAAGCAAATTATCCGATAATACCGTTTTCGGCAAAGCAGAATACCGGTATGGAGGAGCTTGTGAAGCAAGTGAAAGATATGTTCTTCCAAGGAGAGCTGTCCCAGCATGAGGATATCTATATAACAAATGAACGGCACCGGGAAGAATTAATTCATGCATTAGAAAGCCTTCGTTTGGTAAAAGAAAGTGCGCAAAATGGGATGCCGGAGGATTTTTACAGTATTGATTTGATGAGTGCCTACGAAGCCCTGGGAAGAATTATCGGCGAAAATGTGGAAGAAGATTTGGTTAATATGATTTTTAAGGAGTTCTGTATGGGAAAATAGCGAAAGATACTGTTTTCCGATTTGTCATGGCTGCGAAGTCACATTAATTTAATGTAATATAATGTAATTTTATCATTTGTTATTGATTATTATTTTTGTTTATTATATAGTTTTTTAAGGAATATTCGATTAAAAAATCATTATATGTTACTGCCAAGGCAAACTCTTATGTTATATACTGCTTTTGGATAGAAAGGGAATGGGGTAAGATATGGCTCATGTATACGAAAGTTATGATGTTGTAGTTGTAGGAGCCGGACATGCTGGCTGTGAAGCAGCTTTGGCTTGTGCCAGACTTTCATTAAATACAATTATGTTTACAATCAGTATGGAAAGTGTTGCATTAATGGCATGCAATCCGAATATCGGAGGAACATCCAAAGGGCATTTGGTTCGAGAGATCGATGCTTTGGGCGGAGAGATGGGGAAGAATATCGATAAAACGTTTATTCAGTCGAAAATGTTAAATGTATCAAAAGGTCCGGCGGTTCATTCCCTCCGGGCACAGGCGGATAAGCAGGAATATACCGACTCTATGCGTAAGGTATTGGAAAATACACCAAATTTGACCTTAAAACAAGCAGAGGTAACTGAGATTCTTACGAAAGAGAATAAGATAACCGGTGTAAAAACCTATTCCGGTGGAATCTATCCATGTAAAGCAGTTATTTTATGTACCGGAACCTATTTAAAAGCAAGGTGCATCTATGGAGATACCGTAACCTATACCGGCCCGAACGGACTGATGGCTGCAAATTATCTTACGGAATCTTTAAAATCTTTAGGAATAGAAATGTATCGATTTAAGACTGGAACACCGGCAAGAGTGGATAAACGTACCATTGACTTTTCCAAAATGGAAGAGCAGCCAGGAGATGAGAAGATTGTCCCATTTTCCTTTGCAACAGAACCGGAAGAAATTCAGAAAGAGCAGGTGCCCTGCTGGTTAACTTATACCACACCGAAGACACATGATATCATTCGCGCTAATCTGGATCGTTCCCCTCTTTATTCCGGATATATCGTAGGAACCGGTCCAAGATATTGCCCTTCGATTGAAGATAAGGTGGTAAAGTTTGCTGATAAAGACAGACATCAGGTTTTTATTGAGCCGGAGGGTAATTATACAAATGAAATGTATGTGGCCGGAATGTCAACTTCCCTTCCTGAGGATGTTCAAATACAGATCTATCGTTCTGTTCCCGGTATGGAAAAGGTACAGATTGTTAAAAATGCCTATGCCATCGAATATGATTGTATTAATCCAATGCAGTTAAAGCCAACGCTTGAATTTAAAAAGATCGAAGGACTGTTTAGCGGCGGCCAGTTTAACGGAAGCTCGGGATATGAAGAGGCGGCTGCACAGGGATTAATTGCGGGGATTAATGCGGCAAGGAAGATACTCGGCAAAGAGCCGCTGATATTAGATCGTTCCGAGGCTTACATCGGCGTCTTAATTGATGATCTGGTCACAAAAGAAACCCATGAACCATATCGTATGATGACATCAAGGGCAGAATATCGTCTGATCTTAAGACAGGATAATGCAGACCTTCGTTTAACAAAAAAGGGTTATGAGATTGGATTAGTCGATGAGGAAAGATATCAGAGACTTTTGCAAAAGGAAAGACAAATAGAAGAAGAAATCGAACGGTTAAATAATTTAATGATCGGAGCAAATAAAGAAGTTCAGGAGTTATTGAAGAAGCTGCAAAGCACACCATTAAATACAGCGGTAAGCTTAGCGGATTTAATCCGCCGTCCGGAATTAAGCTATGAGCTATTAGAAGCTATTGATTCCAAACGTCCCAAATTACCGGCGGATGTCATTGAACAGGTAAATATTAATATTAAGTATGAGGGTTATATAAAGAGACAGCTGCACCAGGTAGAGCAGTTTAAAAAGCTTGAAAATAAACACATTCCGGAGAGTATAAATTATGATGATGTAACGAGCTTACGAAAAGAAGCCAGACAGAAGCTTCAAATGTTTCGGCCAATCTCCATCGGTCAGGCATCCAGAATCTCAGGCGTATCTCCATCGGATATCTCTGTCTTGATGATATATTTATCACAGCATCACT
>DOWG01000309.1:0-1309 GCA_003519685.1 Lachnospiraceae bacterium | reverse complement strand
TGGAATGGAAAGTAAGTTTCAGCTTGCAATTGCTAAGTTTGAACATGGTTTAAAATCGTTAGATATAGAGTTGTCAGATAACCAAAAACAGCAATTTGTTCAATACTATGAATTACTTATCGAATGGAATAAAGTAATGAATCTTACGGCAATTACAGACCTAGAAGACGTGATTCAAAAGCATTTTATAGATAGCTTAACTATTGTAAAAGCAATATGCCCGAAGAATAAAACAATTATTGACGTTGGTACAGGTGCCGGGTTTCCGGGGATTCCTATAAAAATTGCTTTTCCCGAAACTAAAATAGTATTATTAGATTCCTTAAATAAAAGAATTAATTTCTTGAATGAAGTCATTCATCGATTGAATCTAAAGGAAATCAGAACCATCCATGGACGTGCGGAGGATTACGGAAAAAATCCGGAATATCGCGAGCAATTTGATTTATGTGTTTCACGGGCAGTTGCCAATCTATCCTCACTCTCCGAGTACTGCATTCCTTTTGTTAAGCAGGATGGATGTTTTATCTCTTATAAATCAGGAAAAGCATCCGATGAAATGAATTCTGCGCAAAATGCGATCAAGCTTCTAGGAGGTAAGATAGAAAATGTTTTGGAATTTAATTTACCGGATTCTACGATGGACAGAACATTAATTACCGTCAAAAAAATAGTGACAACGCCGAAAAAGTACCCAAGAACGGCGGGAAAACCGTCCAAGGAACCGCTGTAAAGAACAAACAAACATTATAATTAGAGAACTACGATAGATAATAAGAGTAGGAGAAATCAGCGATGTTAATCCAGGGAAAGTTGCTGTCCGGTCAGGATGATTTAGCAGAAGTATATCGTATTCGAAGAAAAGTATTGATTGATGAAGTAAAATTACCGGAGCAGGAGGTATTTGATGAATTTGATAACAAAGCCATCCATGTTTTGGTATATGAAGGAATGGAGAAAGAAAAAGCAGTTGCGACCGGAAGAATTATGATAGATGGTACACGGTGCTGCATGGGCCTTATTGCTGTTTTGAAAGAAGCCCGAGGAAAAGAATATGGCGATTTTGCAGTTCGAATGCTTCTGGCAAAGGCTTTTCAGGCAGGGATAAAAACCGTATATTTAAAAACAAAGAAAGAAAAAAGTAAATTCTTTCAAAGATTTGGCTTTCGAGATATAGAGGAAGATTCTAGTTCCATTCTCAAAATGGTTTTAAGAGAAGAGTGGTATTCAACCGGCTGTAGGAAGAAGAATAGGTAGAATCAACGTAGAAAATTGAAGGATAATCTGTTTTAATATGGATTGATTTTTG
>DOWG01000305.1:8797-21376 GCA_003519685.1 Lachnospiraceae bacterium | reverse complement strand
TGTTTTTGTGTTCATGATATAATGAAAGCGTAGTGAGCATATGCAAGCTTGCTTGCAATACGCGATCGGAGCTAAAGATCATGAGTGCTTTTTACTCATGATCTAATGAAAGCGCATTAAAATCAAAAGAAACGGGGTGTCGTAAGGTTGCAGAGGCAGTACTTAAAATCTAAAACGGTAAAAGTAGAGTCAGAGAATATTCAATTGGTTTATCATTTGTTTTTTAGTAACACATATTATAGCATTGAATGCTTTAAGGAAGGATATGACAGGCAGGAACCGGACAATTATTCCTTAGTAGAAGATTTCACGGATGATGAGGGGGAAGCAGAAGATTTTCTCTACCAGCTGGTAAAAGGAAAAGTTTTTCCGATACATATCAAAGACATGGTGGATGATTACTTAACAATGAATGTATAACCGCCAGATTATAACCATCAGGGAAGCCATATATTATATTTCGAAACATAAACCAAAGAGTCTGTTACGGGAACCATTATTTCCCTGACAGACTTTTTTGATTTCATAGAAAATTGCAAATGAATAGGGAACTTATTCGGGGGCTGTCACTTTATCGGTTAAAAAATCGTGAAGCGGCAGCTTCCTTTTTGTATTTGTATATAAGATAAAAATGACGTTTTCAGGGAAAACAACGAATAGACTTTTTTGATTGGCGCTCTTGTCGCGATTGACGTATATTTACAGGTCTTATAGGGAAAATATAGGTTATGGATAGTTAAGAAAGAAGGAGCGGTATGGAAAAAACGATAAATTCAAAGCAATTAAAAGAGTTGTTCGTAAAAAGCGGTGATATTGTGCAGCGCCCGCTCAATATCGGACATAAAGGGATAACCGTACATTTATTCGGGGTGGACGGTTTAATGAGTACATTAATGCTGGATGAAACGATTCTTAAGCCTTTGACCTTGGATGAGAATCTGAAAGATATGCAGACAGAAAAGGAAGTTATGGAGTATCTCTTAGAAGGGGGAGCCTTCCATGCTTTTACCGATGAGGTGGCCGACTATCAGCTGTTGCTGCGCTATATTCTAAGCGGAATGGCAGCGCTGGTCTTTGACCAGGAGCAGAAAGCGCTAATCTTTGACGTAAGAGACTTTGATAAGCGTTCCATCACAGAACCGTCGGATGAAGGCGTAATGAAAGGGGCAAAGGATTCCTTTATCGAGGTTATGAGAACCAATACCGTTCTGATTCGCAGACGGCTAAAGTCAGAGTTTCTGGTTATGGAACAGCTCAATGTAGGAAAACTGTCCAAAACGGATATTACCATAGCATACCTTAGCAATGTCGCTGATATGGATACGGTAAATCGGGTACGGGATACGCTCCAAAATATAGACATTGACAATGTATCCACGCCGGCATTCATTGAAGAATATCTGGTGGATAATAAGAAAAGTATCTTTCCCCAAATCATGTATACCCAGAGACCGGACCGGGTTTCTGCGAATCTGACGGATGGCAGGGTTGCCGTGGTCGTCGACGGTATTCCGTTTGTCTATATCCTGCCTTGTCAGATGGTAATGCTGATGCAGTCCCCGGAGGATTATGCGAATCACTTCTTTATCGGCTCCTCCTTACGAATCATCCGCTATATTGCAATGATTTTAACCATATTTCTGCCGGCATTCTATATTGCAGCTACCACTTATCAGAATCAAATGCTTCCGGCGGAGATTGCCCTGTCCATCCAAAAGGCAAAGCAGAATGTACCCTTTTCTTCCGCCTCCGAGGTCCTCGGTCTGCTGGTTTCTTTCGAAATATTGATTGAAGCAGGGCTGCGGCTTCCAAAGACGGTAGGAACTGCCATGTCCATCCTGGGCGGATTGGTGGTCGGTCAGTCCGCGGTAGAGGCCAAGCTGGTTTCCCCTACCGTGGTGGTTATTGTCGCTCTGGCAGGAATTGCCGGCTTTATCCTTCCTAACCAGGATTTAAGCAGCGGGATTCGTTTGACCAGATTTATTATGGCAGTACTGGCGGCAATCGGAGGTTTCTTCGGAATGACAGCCGGTCTAATTCTGCTGATCACCCACCTGTGCAGCCTGGATAATTATGGGGTTGCCTATATGTCACCCTTTGTTGATGTCGAGAAATCAAATCACAAGGATACCTTATTCCGTTTTCCGATTAAGTATTTTACCAAACGTTCCAAAAAAATTGCACCGGAAAACCATACCAAACAAAAATAGGATGTAATGCGCAGAAATGAGGAGAATCATGAAAAGAATAGTATTCTTCATCGGCAATTTTTTGATCCTGCCTTTCTTACTTAGCGGATGCGTCCGCGATATGAATCGAAGAGAAATTGATGAAATCAATTTAATCAGAGTTCTGGGAATCGATTTTAAACAAAATGAATATACGCTGAGTGCATTATTTAATGCAACCGGGGGGACGGATCCGGAATCGGGGAGTGCAATGGAAGAGGAGATTACAACGGGAATAGGAAAAACTCCCTATGAGGCCTACGAGGATCTGAAAAGGAAAGCTACGAAATCCATTTCCCTTGGGCATACCGGGTATTTTCTGATTGGGGATGCGGCGGCAAAGAATGGCATTGATATTTGTCTTGATTTCCTATCCAGGGACGAGACGGTTAAGATGGATGCTCTGTTCTATATTACAAAAGATAGTATGGCATCCGATTTTATGAGGAAAGGAATTGAAAATGAACAGAAGATTCACGAGGATCTGGAAGCAATCCGGCAGAAGCAGGAGGAGATGCTTACCAGAAATGATAACACGCTCGTTAATCTGTTAAATGAGATGAAGCAGACCAATTCCAGTATTCTTGTTCCATTCCTTATTCCGGAGGCGGCAAGCTTTCTTACTCCCGGATATGCGGTATTTGATAAGTATAAATTAAAGGATTACCTGGATGAGGAGACTTCTGCCGGTGTTAATTTTGTGAAAGATATCGTTCGCAATTATCCGATCTATTTGGAAAACCAGGTGGGTCTTATGGTATCGGATTCCGATACAAAGCTTGATTCCAGACTGGAGGGGAAACAGATAAAAATTACGATAAAGGTTGATTTTGAATCGATGATCCGGGAGGTTAATACATCCGACGATATCTTTACCGCGGACCGGATGAACGAGCTTACGAAGGCGCAGAACAAATATCTATATGACCGGATCAACCTTGCGGTAAACTATTCCAAGGCAACCGGACTTGATATTCTGCAGCTGGCACGCATGGTAGAAAAGCAGAATATGCGGGAATGGAAGAAAATTGAATCGGATTGGGCACAGAGAATCTCTGATATTGAATATGAATATAGATTTAATTCCAAAATATCAAAATCTTTTCTCCTTGGATGGAATAGCCGGATAGATTTGTATGAAATGAGAGGTTAATGAAAATGATATATGTCTTTGCTGTTTCTCTAATTTATACGATGATTAAAAAAAAGGATCAATTGTTAGGCGCGAATAGAAATCTTGTCCTTTTTTTGCTTCTTTCAATCATTGGACTGACCTTAGGGATTATTTATGTTATTAATCCCTATCTCTCCAGTATTTCATCAATGCTGGAAAAATACATGAAATGAGGTGAGCAGGTTGAATAAGGAGCTATCCCTTCGTCAGATTGCATATATGTATGTGTTTATTTCCATATCACCAATTCTGCGTCAAATTCCCAGAGCTCTGGCAGCGGCAGCGGGTCGAAGTGCCTATATCAGTCCCCTCTGGTCTGCCGTTGCAATTCTTCCGATAACAGCGATTGTTATTGGACTTTTAAAAGCTTTTCCGGGTTTAAATATCTACGAAATCATGATACAGGCATTTGGAGCTTTCCTTACAAAAATTATTATATTTGGATATCTGCTCTGGTTTCTGCTTTCCATTACAGCTAAGATCAACATCTATGCGCAGACCTTGCAGTTTACATTAATGCCGCAGACAAGAACAAACTTCTTCCTTATCACCCTGATCGTTCTGGTGGCGTATGCGTTGCTTCGCGGGATAAAAACGGTTTTTCGGTTTTCAGAATTTACCCTTGGAACGATTCTGGTTATCTTTGCGATTCTGTTTGTATGCGGAATTTCAAGGATTAGAAAGGATTATATACTTCCGGTTTCAACGATCCATCTTATGGATACGGTCCGGGCTTCGGTCGGTGTGATCACGGTAGGCGGAAATGTGATTCTGACCTTGTTTTTTGCGGACAAACTGGGCATCTCCACAACCAAGAAAGAAAAGCGTACCTTATGGTATGGAACTTTTATCTTTCTAATCCTTTGCTTTCTGGTAACCTTAGTAACCATAGGAATTACAGGAGCGGCATTGACAGCAAATTTGCCGTTCCCGTTCTATATCACTGTGAAAAGTATATCCTTCTTTAATATATTTGAACGGTTTGAGGTGATTGTTACCTTAATCTGTGTTCTATCGGATTTTATTGCGATTTGTATTTTTATGATCCTGATTGTCCGCTGCTTTGAATGGCTGTTTGATCTAAAGCAGAAGGGGTTCCTGTACGCCCCTTTGACAATGATTATATTTTATTTGACGTACTATCTCAGTAAAACACAGTTTGAATTTGATTTCCTGTATCAGAATGTGATTGTTTATATCAATCTGGTGTTCCAGTATCTGATTCCGCTGCTGCTGGGGCTTTTAAGCCTGTTTAAAATCAAGAAAATCAAAAAGCAGTTTTAGCGTCCGCCTTTATTCATAAATATGGATTTCAAATTCATTATCGTTGTATTGATAGGTACTGTGATTGATGTAATACTCTGCAACGGGATCGACAAATTGGTAGACTCTGTGGTATTCCTTGGTTTCGGGATCCTTTACCGTTTCGCTGCGGTTCTTGTACAGAAACTGGACGATATCATAGCAGTCAATCCAGATTTCACTCACACCTTCCTTTTGCGATTCGTCAAAGATTAATTGAAGACCGAAATGAAGGTGCGAAGTATTGATATTATTCGCATTTTCATTTGCGCTGTATCCAGTCCTTCCCATATAGCCGATGACATCACCGGCCTGAACAATACTGCCGACCTCCAGGGATTTGTTGTAAGGGAAGTTCTTTCTCAAATGCGCATAGTAATAGTAACGTTTTGTATCAAAGCTTCGGATACCGATTCGCCATCCGCCGTACTTATTCCAGCCAAGCGCCTCTACATAACCGGATTCTGCGGCGATGATCGGCGTTCCCACCTGTCCCATCATATCATGGCCTAGATGCTTCCGCTTATATCCATAGCTTCTGGATACGCCAAAATCATCGAAATGGCTGTAGGGATAATATTTGGCGATTGGCAGGAAAGCTTTCAGACCGTACTTATTCTCCCATCGCTTTCCTCCCGGAGCCGTTTCATCCGGAACCTCAATTTTATATTCCCCGACCATTCCGCCAAGAACTGCGGTATAGGCCTCCAGATAATAGTTATAGTACTTCATATCCTTCGTAAGGGATTCCATGGTTTCTTCCTTGCTTTGCAGCTTTTTTACAAGTTCCGTCATATGTTTTTCCTTATACCTGGAAAAATCTCCTCCGTATTTTGCCCCGAGATAAGCCAATAGTTCAATCCAATTCAGCGGTATTTCCTCTGTCTGAGAGTTGACGTCATATTGATATGCTTTATCTAAAGCCTTGCAGCTTACGTCAAAGCTCACCCATTTGATGAAATCTTTTTCCTTGTCATAGGCGGCAGAGCGGAACGCTGCTTCCGTATTCAGGCTCTGCTTAATGATAAAAGAGGAGAGTAAGGACAATACAATAAGTTCACAAAGAACGATATACAATGTTTTTGATTTGCGGACCATTTGTTATACAACTTCCCTGCAATTAGTAACTTGTAATATTTTATGTTTTTTCCTGCCTATCTATAACCTGGGAAAGAAGTACATTTTATGGATTCTAGCAAAAATCCTCCATATCGCTAATGTTCTATTCAAAAATATCCACTTTATAGGATTGCGTTATCGGTAAAAAAACGGCTATACGGGCCTTCTCTTTTGATAGAGCCGTATAGCCGTTTTTGCTATTCCTGAAGATCAATTACACTTACCGGACAGCCGTCCCGTGCTTCTTCGGCACGTTCTATGCAGTCCTCGGGGATTTCGCCGTCAATTGCTTCGGACACTTCGTTGTCATTAAATTGAAAGACCTCCGGGCAGACATCAACGCAGAGACCGCAGCTGATGCAACCCTCTTGATCAACGGTTGCTTTCATAGACATTCTCCTTTCCGGGTAATGTACATTCCAGATATATTATGCTATAAAATTAAGGATTCTATACATGACAGGAGCGCCATAAGTCCGATCAAAACTTATGGTATTCCTATTATAATACAGGAAGGGGGATCTGGCAACCATGGCGTGATTGCGAGTCATGAGGCTGAAATTGTATATGCACTTCTTTCGCTGCTTAGAGTTTATTGATTATTATAAATAATATAAATAAATGGCAAAATATGATAAAGAGATTTCATGTATTGCCGATAATAATATTGATAAGTAAAATTCCGCAAAATTCTATATGTGTGTTTCATTCAGGGTAGGAGAGAAAATATGTATCAATTAGTAATTGCAGATGATGAAAAAATCATAAGGGAAGGCTTAAAAAATGTAGTTTCTTGGGAAGAAATAGGGTTTGAAATTACAGAGATTTTTACAGACGGGCAAGAAATAATTGAATATCTCGATTATATGACACCAGATGTTATTTTAACGGATATAAAGATGAATCATCTTTCCGGTGTCGATGTGGCAAAATATGTTTTTGAACATCAACTACCTTGTAAAGTTGTACTAATCAGTGGTTATCAAGAGTTTGATTTGGCGTTGCAAGGAATTAAATATGGGGCAGAAGACTACTTATTAAAGCCAACAAAACTTATATAAGGGCGGATATGAAGAATACATAACAGAAAGTTATGAGAGGCATACACAGATTATCAAGAATTATTTGAGTGAAGATGGGCATTGTGCAGAAGGAGGCGATTATTTTGACTATTCCTTTACCACTTCGATTCAGCTTTGGCATGTTTATTCCAGATTTATGAATCGGTCATTACAAGACATTGTTCCAGAGCGTTTTAAAAAAGCAGGAAAATATATCGAAGCAATTATGTCCACTACGAGTAAGAAGGGAAAAAGAATAGCAATCAATTGTGGTGGTGGGAAAGAATTTTCTACCCTGCTTATGATCTTTATGACTATGGTGTGTAATTTTGATGCTGGGAATTATTATCTAACAGAACGGTTGCAAGAGATCAATCAGGATGAAAGCACCACTTCTTTTGATATACTTTTCTATGAATTTTATAAAAACCAGATACAATTAAAACCGGAAGCTAAAATCCTGTATGCAAAAAAATCAGAAAAGGGCTATCAGTTTCGTGCAGATACCGGAATGTTGTATGGGGATAATATTATTGGAATCAGAACAGGAGATCTAGATACTGAAAAAAGCAGACTAGAGATTATGGATGAATGGACTTTTCCAGAGGAACATCCGCTCATGATTACCTATATCTCTCTTATCAACCATGGAAAATAAAAGAGAAGGAAGCAACCAGCCAATATTTGAAGATTGATTTTGAAACGGAGCAACATCTAGAGTTTGAAACAGAAGATACTATGGTCGATTGGAATGAAACACCAGTTTTTGTACTACATGTTATAACACCATATGCAAACAATCATAAAGTATTAAGTAAAATACAATGGGACATGGAGGCATGGGATGGAAACCCAAAATAGGACGAATTTCATAAATGCATTGGATTATGGATTTACTCCGGAGGCAAGTGGAATTGAAAACAGGAAGGCTCTTCAAAAAGCAGTAGAGGAAGGTGGAACGATTGTTATTAGCGAGCCAGGAACTTATAAACTTGCCGGCACGGTTTATATTGGAAGCTATACTTCCTTACTATTTGCAAATAATACTTTTATTCAAAAGGTGAATGAAGAAGGCTGGTTTAGCCATGTGCTTTTGAATAAAGGAGCGCTTACGAAAACTTATGATACAGGAATCCGGATAGAACACTTACATATTATTGTAAATGGAATGGATATTAGAAAATTTGAAGTAGAAGGACTTCATGGGCAATTGGCTTTCTTCTATGTAAAAGATTTACATATAACTGGTTTCCGCTGTATGGATTTGGGAAAGTGGCAATACGGAATTCAAATATGTACTTTTGAAGATATTATTGTGAAAGACGTGATTATAAAAGGAGATAAGGACGGGGTTCATTTAGGACGGGGTAAACGTTTCTTAATTAGTGAAGGAATCTTTGATACATACGATGATGCTGTGGCGTTAAATGGTCATGATTATGATGTAGGCAATCCAGAATTGGGTTGGATTGAAGATGGAATCGTAGAGAAATGTCAAGACCTAACTCACGATGGAAAGTGTACCGATGGTTATTTTTGCCGTATGTTAGCGGGTGCATGGGTTGACTGGTATCCAGGTATAAAACTTCAAAAATCAGATACCGTAGTAGCCAATGGAAGAATGTACCGGGTAAAAGCGGATCCGGATGGAAAAGAATATACTTCTACAATTTGTCCATCTCATGAAAAAGGAATTAAAGTGATAGAAGGCATCACTTGGGTGGTAGTTCAGGAGGATGTAACCTATACCGCAGGTGTACGTAATGTAACTTTTCGAGATATTTACTTACATAAACCAAGAACCGGATTCTCGATTCATTTTGATAACGATCGTTATAGTAGATCCTATTATCCAGGGGCAGAAGTGCCGCATCAGGAACAGATTATGTTTGATGGAATAAGGGTAACACATAATCAAAAAGCTCATCTTATGGAGATTGGAACACCGGTAGATGTAATTAATATGGTGAATTCTAATATTAGAAATAATACAATCTATTTTCACGGAAACAATGCAATGGAAGATTATGAAGAGACAAAAATTAATATCTGTGGATGCATATTCAATGGGGTAAAGCAAGAGACATTGATAGAAAATACGGTTGAAAATAAAATAGTAAAGGTAAATTATACTGGAAATATGGAAATGTAATGATTAACAGTCACTGACAGACGCTTTGCCCAATTCCCTTTTACATGAGTTCTCGCGGAGCCCGGAAGAACTTTATAAACGTTCCCTGATGATGTATTTTGCGCATGGTATAACGAGCTCGGTTATGCCGTTTCTTCCAATGGTAATCCATCTTACCGATTAGGTTATAAGGACGATTATAGCAACGGAGAACGACATAGCATCGGAAACTCCGTGGTGCTGCTCCCTGATTGGTCAGAACTGGACCAGTTTCTTTATCCGTTGACATTAATTTTCTTAAAGGGTAGAATAAAGAAAGGAAACTTAACCGTTCTGGTATGCAGTGCTTTTTGCTGCGAAGTTTGGTTAGGTAAGAAAAGCAAGAGAGGTAAGGAAAAGGAATGGAAAAGGAATTTTGGAGACCCGGTAATATGCTGTATCCGCTTCCGGTGGTTATGGTCAGCTGTGCAGATGATAAACAGAAACCCAATATCATTACCTTAGCCTGGGCAGGAACGGTCTGTACCAATCCTCCGATGGTATCCGTATCAATTAAGAAAGAGCGTTATTCCTATAATATAATTAAGAATAGCGGGGAATTTGTAATAAATCTGGTAACAGAAGATCTCATAAAGTATGCAGATTATTGCGGAGTCAAATCCGGAATGAAGGTAGATAAATTTAAAGATACCGGTTTAACACCCGGGAAAGGAAAGGTAATAACTGCCCCGCTGATTTGTGAAAGTCCGGTAAATATTGAATGCAAATTAAAAGAGATCGTTCCATTGGGAAGCCATGATATGTTTCTTGCTGAGGTTGTCAGTGTTGCGGTGGATAAAAAGTACATGGATGATACCGGTAAATTCAATCTAAACCGGGCGAGACTTGCCATATACTCCCACGGTGAATATTACGGTCTGGGACAGCTCATCGGGCGTTTCGGATATTCCGTGCGTAAGAAGAAGTGATTATAGTTTATGAAACAGGATTGTATCATAATTTTCGCTGATACAATCCTGTTTCAATTCATTCTTTTAATGGTAAGCGGCGAAGTTTATTTCGGGATAGATTTGAAATAATCACTCAGACGTACCGGTCCTTCCAAAACCTCGCGGCCGACATAGAGAAGCCGCTCCGGTGTTGTCATAGTTGCCCACTTTACCAGAGAAATGAAACCGTTATATATTTCTATGCCAGTAATACATCTGGGATGCACACAGCTTCCGTCGTTAAAGTAAAGAGAACTGCCGGCCTTTGGAAATACCGGGCGGTGCGTATGACCGCAAATGAGCATCTGTTTGTTTTTATCCGACCAATGCACCAATCTTTTTTCAATTTTATTTTGACGATTGTAGTTTTTCGATGCACTGGTTGGGTCCCGGACTCCGGTTAACTGTAACGGCCTCCAGACATACCTTACAAGGAACCTTGCTAATCTCCAAAACGTACTGTTAAAGCAATCTACTTGATGGCCGTGAGTAAGAAAAATCTGGTTATCCCCGTACTTATATTTCAACAGAATTCCTTCCGTTATCTCAAGTCCGGGGAATAAGGACAGATCGGATACGGCGCTGTCACAGTAAAAAGTCTCACAATTCGTTTGGGAATAGCGGGGATCTCGTTTGACGATATCGTGGTTACCGTAAATCATATGAAATCTACCTTCCTGATAAAACTGGGACATTAACCAGAAAGCATCACTGTGTATATCGATAATCGTCTTTATATTTCGATTTTCCCACAATTCATCTCCATCTCCCAGTTCAATATAGGTAAAACCGTGTTCAAAATAGTAGGAAAGAGCAGCGAAAAACAAATTTTGATTATTGGAGAAATCATCACCCCAACTGCCATCTCCTCGATGGCAGTCGCTCATAAGAACAATACGGGATGTTTGGTCAAAAGGAATTACCTTTGCTGCTTTCAGTGCACGTGATAAACGCTTTGATTTTGTCATAGCGGTCACTCCTTCCCGTTTGTTGAGGGTTCTTTGATATAGTTTTTAATGCTGCTATAGGCATTGTAAACGCCTTTCGGTTTTCCCATATTGAGGATCTGGTTATACATTGCCGGCGATTCCTGCCGAACCAGTGCCAATTTATCTAAGGTATCCGTATATTCCTCGGTCAGACGTGCGTATGCTCTGCATAGAGATTCGTTGTTCAGCTGCATGAAATGTTCCGTAAAGAATGTCCTGGTGATCGGCTGAGAGCTATGCGGTTTCTCAAAATGAACATAAACCCGGCTGCCGTGTACAGAATATTCATTTTCCCTGTAGCCGGTCTTCCTTAGCGCGTCAACAAATGCGCTCACCATCGCCCGATCATATAGATCCAGCATGATATCCATGGCAAGTTCTTCCGGATCCGAAAATTCACCCAGTTTAAAGCCGGTTAGCCACCAATGGTATCCATTACGTGTAAAGAGCAGATTCCCATTCTTACGCAAAGCAAAAGACATATTGATACGGTCCTCGTCATTTACACAATAATAAAACGTGCCATTAAAGATGCCCTTAATTTTCAAATCATTTCCGGTCGTATAATAAATTCCGACCTCTCCTCCGGTGGTCATTCCATACTGACCTTTCCAGAATTCAATCATCCACTTTTTCCCAGCATACTCAAAGCGTATCGGTTCGCAATCTATAATCATACTAAACGGAGCAGTTGCTTCATCATAGAGTCTGCAATATCCAAAATCTCTCTGCCAGCAGTACATTAGTGAAAGAAATATATCCTGATATGGCTCGTACTTGAAACCAAAAGTGGCAAGTTCTTTATTCAGTTCATCCAGTTGCTCGGATTCCGACCCGATAATATCTGTTACGGGCGGAACAAACATTTGATCTTTTCTCTTTTTCCGTGCTATGCGATAACGTACGGAAATGAGCAAGATAAGGATCAAAGCGGCCGGAATAAGCACATATTTATATTGATTCAGGAAAGCCCATACGGAGGAAGCGGCAGATAAAGCGGTATATCCATATTCCATTCGTAAAAGCAATAACATAAAATTGACTCCTTTCCTTATGCTATATATCATCATATTCGGGATGTTTGGCGGTTGTTCAATAGTAAGGAAAGGATTCTAAAGTAGAATAAAGAAAGGAAGATATGATTTCGACAAATGTATCCGATTCGGAGACNNAATCATAGGATAGACTTTGCCCGGGGTGTGAACAGTAACGTGAACAGTTCCCGGTTTTCAGTAACAATAGAATGAAACCTTCGCGACGAAAAGGTTTACATCCCACCCTGAAAAGAGTATAATGCTCACGATAAGCAGATTAGTTCAGACGATCAAACTTAATCTGCGAAGTCTAAATAATGATATGACTATGCCACTTATATCAACAATTTTTAAATCACATAAGGAGAGATTAGAAATGAGTGAATGTGACAACGATTGCAATAGCTGCAGTCAGAATTGCGGTGAAAAGAAAAAAACGAAGAATGATTTTTCTGTAAAACCCCATGAAATGAGTAGTATTAAAAAGGTGATCGGTATCGTCAGCGGTAAAGGTGGTGTAGGAAAATCCTTAGTCACTTCTTTACTTGCGGT
>DOWG01000305.1:5503-8729 GCA_003519685.1 Lachnospiraceae bacterium | reverse complement strand
GAAACGGATCCTGTTGTATGGAGAGGACCCATTATTGCCGGAACCGTTAAGCAGTTCTGGTCGGATGTAATCTGGAGTGATGTAGATTTTATGTTTGTCGATATGCCCCCGGGAACCGGTGATGTACCTCTTACCGTATTCCAGTCCCTGCCTGTGGACGGTATTATTGTCGTAACTTCTCCGCAGGAATTGGTGTCCATGATTGTCGGCAAGGCTGTAAAAATGGCTAAGATGATGAATATACCAATTCTTGGATTGGTAGAGAATATGTCATATTATCAATGCCCGGACTGCGGTAAGCAGCATTCGATCTTTGGCGAAAGCCATATCGAAAAGGTCGCAGAGCAGAATGATATTCCGGTTTATGCAAAATTACCGGTTGATCCAAAGCTTTCTGCAGCCTGTGATAAGGGAATGGTTGAATTGTTCGAAGGAGACTGGATAGACAAGATTGCGGATGCAATGATGAAGCTATAATATGAATGTCAAAAGCCAATTTATAAAATTAACTTCATCAATTTGCACAATTTGTTAGGAAGGCTTTTTATTCCACGATTTTGATGGCTTCCTGAAAGCCCTTAGTATAGTGTAATTGATAGTCTTCGGTTATAAATACAGCATACGTATCCGGGATACTTTCGATTAGTTTCATCCCCTTTTCCAGACCAAGTGCAAAGGCGGTGGTACTTAGTCCGTCTCCATCGACGGAGTAGGGGGAGATAATGGATACGGAGATTAAATCCGTGTCATAAGGGTATCCGGTCCGGGGATTCAGAATATGATGGTAGCGGACACCGTCAAGCTCAAAGAACCGCTCATAGATTCCGGAGGATACGACGGATAAATCGGAGATTTGCATAACAGCGATTGTTTCATTCCGATCGGCATAGGGCATTTGAATTCCCACGTTAAACGGAGTACCGTCCGGTTTCGTTCCTACGCAGAGTACGTTGCCGCCAAGATTTATCATGGCACTTTTTACACCATTTTCCAGCAAATAGTCTTTAATGCGGTCGGCAATGTAGCCTTTTGCAATCGCACCCAGGTCAATTCCCATGCCTTCTTTCGCAAAAGAAACTCTATTATCTTTCAGCGTAATGTTTTTATAATTGACATAGGGAAGCGCTTCTTTGATCGCTTCCTCCGAAGGGCGGACCGGATTACTTGGTTTGAAGTTCCATAGGGAGGATACCGGGGCGATGGAGATATCAAAGGCTCCGCCTGACAGATCACAATAATATAAGCTGTAGGATAATATGTCGGTTAGTTCATCCGAGATCCGGAATGCCTGTCTTTCCTTCGGCAGAGTTCCGTGATTTAATTGATAAACCTCCGCATCTTTATCCGTGCGGCTAAAAATTTGTTCGTATTTTTTTATAATATCAAAGCAGCCTTCCAGGATATCCTTGTCCTGCTTATCGTAGATTTGAATCGTAACCACCGTATCCAGAAGGAAGGAGGATTTACTGATAAAGGGTTCTTTCTCAGAGTTCTCTTCCGACTTTGAATTAAATTTACCGCATCCTGTCAATAATAAAATAAGCAGGATGCCCGTGAGAATGCCGACAAGGCGGAAAGGCTTCTTTAACCTGCGATCCAAAGTTTGCAGGCTTTGAAGATGAACGTGATTATTTGTATGATACATGGAATGTTATCCCTTTCTTAGTTTAAACTTAGTATTCCTTGATTATTGCCGTTAAATGCAACGTTCTTATTGTAATTAACCTGCGATTGCGTGTCAAGAAAAAATAAAAAAGAAATATGATTTTAATGGGAGTATTTGTTTTTAAAAGTCGAGCCTGTACTTGACATTTGGTACGGTTCGTATTATGATTTTGACGTACATTTAGGTGAAATTTTGTTGGGCTGATATATGTCAAACTTTTAACAATGCGCCGAAAGGATTGGGGAGGACAATAAAATTGACTGTGTACTTATCAATTAATAATTTATGAATAAAGAGAGGGATATGTAATGAAAGACAACAGATTAAAAGGTATAATTGCACTTGCAGTGGTTACTGTANNGCAGAGGAACCGGTGGAAGGAAGTATTGATGTAAGCGGTCAGGAAGGAATTGATGCGGCAAGAGAACTTACCGATGCAAGCGGTGCGGTAACAGGATATGCGGTTACTGCCGGAGCAAAGGGCTTTGCCGGCAAGGTTACGCTTGAGGTTACCTTTGGTACCGATGCGCAGACGATTAACGGCGTAAAAGTAGTAAGCCATCACGAAACAGAGGGATTTGGCGCAAATATGGAAAATGAAGACTACCTGGCACAGTTTAATGGTATCTCCGCTCCGGTTTATCTTCCGGGAAATGCTCCTGCAGCAGCCAAGAAGGATGAGACGGCGAAAGAACCGGCAGCAGAAACTGCCAAAGAGCCGGCTTCGACAGAATTAAAAGACGGCGTGTATACGGTAAAGGCAGATGCTGCCGATCAGGGTTATCTTTCCACATTGACCTTAAAGGTTGAAAATGGTGCGGTTACTTCCGTGGTATGGGATGCTGCGAACGAGCTTGGAGAGTACAAGAGCTACCTATCTACTGTAGGTGAGTATAAGATGACCGACAATGGTCCTACCTGGAAAGAGCAGGCGGACGCACTTGCGGCTTATGTTATTGAGAATCAGTCTACCGAAGGGATTGCCGTTGATGAAAACGGAAAAACCGATACGGTTGCAGGCGTAAGTATTAGTGTGGAAGGTTTTATTGATTTGGCAGAGAAGGCATTAAAGCTTGCAGCAAGCGGTGAAGGTGCAGAAGCAGCAGAAGAGACAGCGGGAACTTCTTCCGCAGGTACTGAGATTGATGCGGTTTCCGGTGCAACCTTTACCTCCAATGCAATTGTAGAAACAATTAATAAGGCTTACGAATTTATTCATGCATATGCTGCAAAATAATTCGTTAGAATGAAATTAATGATGGATTTGTAATTTAAGAGCAAGTGGAATTGTGAAATGCAAGGACACTTGCTCTTTGAAATAAAAGGTGAAAATATGTTAAAGAAAAATGACTTGATTTTAATGATAGTGATTGTGGCATTAGGAGTTGGGGCAATCCTTGCGATTCATTTCACAAAAGAAAGCGGAAGCAAGGTTCGTGTTACCTTAAAGCAGGAAGAATTAAAAACATTTAAATTGGAAGAGAACACTATATATACGGTAGAGGGAGAGAATGGAGCCTGGAATACCTTTGAAATTAAGGATGGGTACGTTGATATGAT
>DOWG01000305.1:1230-5436 GCA_003519685.1 Lachnospiraceae bacterium | reverse complement strand
TATAAGGAGTTAGGATGAAATCGAAAAAAACGGCGATGTACGGGCTTCTGGTAGCCCTTGCCTTTATATTAAGCTACATAGAGTCATTAATCCCATTTCCGTTTATACCGGGAATTAAGCTTGGACTGGCGAATCTTGTTGTTATCGTAGCGTTATACGGAATGGGATGGAAGGAAGCCTTCGTATTATCTTTAATCCGAATCATCCTGGTCGGCTTCACTTTTGGCAACCTCTCCACGATGCTGTACAGTCTGGCAGGCGGATTGCTCAGCTGGCTTATGATGGTACTGGCGAAAAAAAGCAAATGGTTTAGTATGGTCGGTGTAAGCATTATCGGCGGAATCTCCCATAATATCGGACAAATTATCGTTGCAATTTTAACCGTAAGCAATGTTTATCTTGTCACCTATCTGCCAGTATTGTTGATTACCGGGGCAATTACCGGTGCTTTGATCGGCTTCTTAGGTGCTCTTATTGTAAAACGAATCAAACGGCTATTTTAATTGTGAATATTAGTTTTAATATTTCCTATATTATGCAATTTGTTTGCTTTTATTATTGTAAAAATTGCTAAAAGTGTTATAATTATTATGCAGTTATTACTGTAAAAAAATTATGGGAGGAATTTACATGAAAAAGATTTTAGCATTAATGTTTGTACTTTCTATGTCAATTATGCTTTTGACCGGTTGTGGCAGTAATACCTATGAGATCGCTCTGATAACCGATAAGGGTAACATTGATGACAAGTCCTTCAACCAGGGTTCTTGGGAGGGCGTTGTAAAATTTGCAGATGAAAATAAGATTAAAAGACAGTATCTTAAGCCGGAGGAAGCTAACGATGCAGGTTATCTGGCAACGATTGATTTAGCGGTACAAGGTGGTGCAAAAATTATTGTAACACCGGGTTTCCTTTTTGAGGTTCCGGTTTTTGAAGCTCAGACAAAGTATCCGGATGTGAAATTTATACTTCTTGACGGAGCTCCTCATAATGCAGACCCTGAAAATCCAGATAATACTATAAAGGAAAATGTAGCAAGTGTTCTTTATGCAGAAGAACAATCCGGTTATCTTGCAGGATATGCTGCAGTGAAGGATGGCTACAGAAAACTTGGGTTCATGGGTGGTATGGCAGTTCCTGCGGTTCAGGCATACGGCTATGGCTACCTCCAGGGAGCAGAGGTTGCGGCTACGGAACTTGGTTTAGGTGATGGGGATGTTTCTGTTTTATATCATTACACAGGGGACTTTGCTGAAACGGATACAAATAAAGCTACCGCTAAGACAATGTATCAGCAAGGGGTAGAAGTTATCTTTGCATGCGGCGGTTCGGTAGGTAAGTCCGTCATGGCTGCTGCTGCAGAAGCAGGTACGAAGGTTATCGGTGTTGACGTTGACCAGAGATATGATAGCGATACGGTTATCACATCCGCTACGAAGGGACTGGGTGCTTCCGTTTATCAAGTCCTTGAATCTATCTACAAGAAGGACAGCTGGGCTACCTATGCCGGAAAGACAACCTATTTCAATGCTTCCAATGCCGGTGTCGGCCTTCCGACCGAAGTAATTGGTGATAAAAAGGCGGATGCATTTGACCGCTTCAATCAATTTACGAAAGCGGATTATGATGCTGTATATGCAACGCTTGAGAATGGTTCTGTAGTTCCGATTAGAACCATTCCGATCGGAGACCCGGATGGATATGCAACGGCAGAAGAGTTGGTTGCAGGTCTTAATCTTGCTAAGGTAACGGTTGAAACAAGACAGTAATGATATTGTATTACATAACATACTGGCCCGAGCCTTATGTGAGTAAGAAAGATGTAAGGGGGGGGAAAGGCGTTACCTTTTCCCCCCTTTTTTGGGATTGGAAGCAGAAATCTAAAATATAAAATATGGTGAGGTTAGTGTGAAGAAAAAACATCTTCACACGGGAAGAACTGCGAAGTTCGCACATAGGTGCTTACTCCTTGTTCTTCCGGGCTTTTGAGATGCCGCAAAGCGGCATCATGAAGGTTAGTGTAAAAAATAAATTTTTTACCAAGCGAATTAATTCGCTTTGCAAATATTGTGCCGGTGGCCCAAAGTTTGCAGATTATGAAGAAAGGCATGGTTATTGAAGTGGAAAACTATATCATTGAAATGCTTCATATAACGAAAGAATTTCCCGGTATCATAGCAAATGATGATATTTCTCTGCAATTAAGAAAAGGGGAGATCCATGCTCTCCTTGGAGAAAATGGTGCTGGAAAATCCACCCTTATGAGCGTGCTTTTCGGTCTTTATCAGGCGGAAAAGGGTGAAATAAGAAAGAATGGCGAAGTGGTACAAATTAATAATCCCAACGATGCGAACAGCCTGGGGATCGGAATGGTACACCAGCATTTTAAGCTTGTTGAGATTTTCACTGTTCTGGAGAATATAATTCTTGGCGTTGAACCGAATAAGATGGGATTTCTACAGAAGAAGGAAGCTAGGGAAAAAGTCGTAAGCTTGAGTAAGCAATACGGACTTTATGTGGATCCGGATGCTCTTATTGAAAGAATATCGGTTGGAATGCAGCAGCGTGTAGAGATTTTGAAGATGCTATATCGAGAAAATGAGATTCTTATTTTTGATGAACCGACAGCAGTCTTAACTCCGCAGGAAATTGATGAGCTTATGGATACTATGCGCGGCTTTGCAAAGGAAGGTAAATCAATCCTGTTTATTACTCACAAATTGAATGAGATCATGTCGGTTGCCGACCGCTGTACCGTACTTCGAAAGGGAAAATGCATCGGTACTGTTGATATAAAGGGTACGACAAAGGAAGAGCTCTCCCGAATGATGGTGGGAAGAAACATCAGCTTTACCGTTGATAAGAAGGAAGCTGCTCCGGGAGAGGCCGTGCTGTCTGTGGATCATCTTACCGTGCCGTCAGGAAAAGGTAAGAAGAATGCAGTGGAGGATGTTTCCTTTGAGGTTAAGTCAGGGGAAATTGTTTGTATTGCAGGGATTGACGGCAATGGACAAACAGAATTAGTTTCCGCATTAACCGGTCTTGAGAAGCTAAGCAAAGGGAAAATCACATTATGCGGGAATGATATAACGAAAGCCAACATCCGAAAACGTTCCAAAGCCGGAATGAGTCATATCCCGGAAGACAGGCACAAGTATGGACTCGTACTGGATTATACCTTAGCGGATAACCTGGTTCTGCAGCGCTACTGGCAGCCGGATTTTCAAAAAAATGGATTTATAAAGCGGCAGGAGGTTCGCAGTTATGCGGAGAAGCTTATTGAGAAATATGATGTAAGAAGTGGACAAGGCTCCGTTACGATTGCAAGAAGCATGTCCGGCGGTAATCAGCAGAAGGCGATTGTAGCAAGAGAACTGGATAAGGAACACAAGCTTTTGGTTGCAGTTCAGCCGACGCGGGGTCTGGACATCGGTGCAATCGAATTTATCCATAAGCAGCTGGTAGCCTCCAGAGATGCAGGCGAGGCGGTCCTTTTAGTATCCCTGGAGCTGGACGAGGTAATGGACGTCAGCGATCGTATCCTGGTAATGTACGAGGGCGAGATTGTCGGTGAGCTGGATCCAAAGACTGCTACGGTTCAGGAACTGGGCCTTTACATGTCAGGAGCAAAACGGGATGAGAGAAGGGAGAACGCGTATGCAGAATAATTTATTTTCAAAATCAAATATGAAAAAAATTACACATAGCAAAGGTTTTTCTTCCTTTACGGCTGCATTACTGGCAATTGCAATCGGACTGATCTTTGGATTTATCGTCATGCTGGTTGCCCAGCCAAGGAATGCACTGCAGGGGTTTGGCAGAGTTCTCTTTGGCGGATTTTCCCGTATCGGCGATGTGTTTTATTTTGCGACTCCCATATTAATGACCGGTCTTTCTGTAGGCTTTGCATTTAAGATTGGTCTATTTAATATAGGAGCCTCCGGACAATATACCATGGGTATGTTCTTTGCATTGTATGCAGGGTTTATGTTCGATTTGCCGGATCATATTCATTGGATCGTCTGCGTTCTTGCAGGCCTGATCGGTGGAATGCTCTGGGGAATCATTCCCGGTATTTTCAAAGCAATTTCCAATGTTAATGAGGTAATTACCTGTATTATGTTTAACTATATTGGAATGTATCTGGTAGATATGTGGATCCAGGGGAACGGAACCATGTACATCTCCTCCAAGACCAGAACCGC
>DOWG01000305.1:0-1158 GCA_003519685.1 Lachnospiraceae bacterium | reverse complement strand
GGCTACCGGATTTAATAAGCATGCCAGCAAATATGCAGGGATGAACGATAAGCGTAATATGATTCTTACCATGGCAATCGCAGGAGCTCTATCCGGATTAGGCGGAGCATTTGCAATCCTTGCTCCTTCGAGTATCCCCGGAAGCAGTATGACCTATGAACCGATCAATATCATTGCGGCAAATGGATTTAATGGTATTGCGGTAGCGTTACTGGGAAGCTCCCATCCGATCGGTATTATTTTCTCCGCTGTATTTATTTCCCATATACAAAGGGGTGGTACCCTTACCGCATTATATGGCTTTAAACCGGAGATCATAGATATTGTTATCGCGGTTATTATTTATTTCTCCGCATTTTCTTTGCTGATGAAATCCGCTTTCGGCAGATTTATTAAGCGGCACCGTGCAAAGAGCGAATCTGAGGATCTCGATGAATCTGTACCGGCTGCCGCGGACGGGCAGGAGAGCGCCCGGGGGGTTCCTGCCGGACAAAACAGCGAGAAGGTTGGGGAGGAGGCTTAAGCGATGGATACTTTTTGTTATTTAGTTCAAAATATGCTTCCGGTTGCGATTCCGCTTCTCTTAGTAGCATTAGGCGGAATGTTTAGTGAGCGCAGCGGTGTCATTAATATCGGTTTGGAAGGCATTATGTTATTCGGAGCGTTCTTCGGCTGTCTGACGGTTCTGTCTATTCAAAACACAGGATTACATGCGCAGATCATATTACTGATTGCCATGGTGGTTTCCGCACTTGCAGGATGGGTGTATTCCCTACTGTTATCGTTTGCGGCCGTTAATATGAGAGCAGATCAGACGATTACCGGTACGGCTATGAACATGCTGGTTCCAGCTGCAATCTTACTGTTTTCAAAGATGAATTTCAACAGCGATGGGATTACAACATCGATTGCTTTCTATATCCGGGAGGTTCCAGGGTTAAGTAAGATCCCGGTGATTGGAGATCTCTTTTTCAAAAAGACGTATCTGACAGTATATATCGGATTTTTGCTGTTAATTATATCTGCCATAATCTTTTATAAGACGAAATTCGGACTTCGCCTGCGTGCCTGCGGCGAACATCCGCAAGCAGCGGATTCCGTAGGAATCAATGTATATCATATGCGCCATATGGGCGTTGGAATATCGGGTATCCTTGG
>DOWG01000220.1 GCA_003519685.1 Lachnospiraceae bacterium | reverse complement strand
TCTGCCGGAGTTGCAGGGGTTCTTCGTCCAAGCAAGAAGAGCGTACAGGTTATTGTAGGAACCCAGGTGCAGCATGTAGCGGATGAAATGAAGAAGTTAAAACAGTAAGCTACATAGGAACATAGAAAGCAACAGAAGCATAATTTTTTATGGCATTTAAATACCATATGAAATGGCTCTAATCTTGTACGAACAATCTTATAATAGGAATAAAATACCGTAGATCCTTTCTGATACGATTGGATCTACGGTATTTTTTAAAGAAATTAGGATTCCCGCGTTTTAACAAGTGTAAATTCAGCCAGGTTGGCGGTGGTGCTGTCGACTCCGATAAAGAGCTGGAAATCCCCGGGTTCCAGTGTCATGCCATGACCCGGAATGTCATATTGGAGCATTTCGGCAGAAATGGTAAAGTCCACGGTGCGAGATTCCCCGGGTGATAGAAAGACCTTTTGGAATCCCTTTAACATTTTTACCGGTCTGGAATAAGCTCCGGCCAGGTCGCGCAAATACAGCTGAACGGTCTCTGTCCCAGGGAAGGTTCCGGTATTCGTCAAAGTGATGGCAGCTTCTATGGTACCTCCTTCTTTTATAACTTTATCGGATAAGCGGATACCGGAGTATTGAAAAGTGGTATAGGTCAGTCCGTAACCGAAAGGGTACAGGGGACTGTTCAACTCATCAATATAGCCGGAAGAAAAACGCTCCGTAATGGAATCGCTTTTCTTCGGCCGCCCGGTGGGAAGAGCGTTATAATAAAGGGGCAATTGTCCGACTGTTCTCGGGAAGGAGATGGTAAGTCTGCCCTCGGGAAGGCTTGTCCCGGTTAGAACATCGGCGATTCCATTGCCGCCTTCGGTACCCGGCAGCCATGCCTGCAGAAGTGCTGTGGAGGCGGCAGCTGCTTCGGAAAGCTCCAGAGGCCTTCCGCTGAAGATAACCGTTATGACCGGCTTGCCGGATGCGGATAGTCTTTTTAGTAATTCCAGCTGCTTCTTAGGCAGGGTAATGTGGGCACGGCTTCCGGCTTCTCCGCTCCAGCTGGCAGGCTCGCCGAGTGCCAGAATAATTTTATCGCAATCGGATACGGCTGCATCGTAGCTATTCAAACATGCTGCGTCACAGGAAGTATCGCGATCAACCGTATGTACCTCTTCATAGGAAATAGCAGGATTCTCTTCCAGAGCGCAGCCCTCTGCATAAAAAACCTGGATCCTATCCCTAAGACCCTCCAGCAGGGTGACGCATTCCTCCTCCTTCCCCTGGCATTTCCAGATATCAAGTAAATTCTTATTGTCGGCATAAGGACCGATCAAAGCTATTTTTTCATTCTTATGTAAGGGCAAGACATGATGCTCATTCTTTAATAATACAACGGACTTTGCTGCGGATTCCCGGGCAAGAGCTCGATGCTCCTTGCATAAATGAATCTTTTCCTCTGCAACCGGATCGGCATCTTTGTAAGGATTTTCAAACAAACCAAGCTCGTCCTTTAATCGCAGAATCCGTTCCACGGCAGCATCTATGGTTTGCATAGAAACCTTTCCTTCCGCTGCCAGATTCTCCCCTTCTTCAAAAAATGTAGTCGATACCATTTCGATATCCATACCGGTGTTGATGGCAGCCTGTGCAGCTTCTTTATTCGATGCACACAGCCCGTGGGCAGTAAGCTCATAGGTTGCGGTGCAATCGGTGATAACCGGATCCGTAAACTTCCATTCCTCTCTTAATATATCCTGAATCAACCAGGGATTAGCCGTGCAAGGAATGCCGTTTAAGGCATTAAAGCCGGGCATAACCATTTTACATCCGCTGTCGATGGCGGCTTTGAAAGCGGGAAAGTAAAAGTTGCGAAGCTGATATTCGCTGATGTCTGTAGTGTTATAATCCTTGCCGGATTCCGCGGCGCCGTATCCGGCAAAATGCTTTACGCAGCTTGCAATCTTATAGGGAGCGGATACGTCGTCTCCCTGATAGCCCCGGACAAAAGCGGAGGCGTATAAGCTGTTTAAATAGGGATCCTCTCCGGTGCTTTCGACGACCCGGCCCCATCTGCAGTCACGGACCAGGTCCGCCATAGGTGAGAAGGTAAGGTGTACCCCGGAAACAGAGGCTTCCTTTGCGGCAACTGCGGCAGTCTGTTCGATTAATTCCGGACTCCACGAACACGCAAGGCCTAAGGGAGAAGGAAATATCGTCCGGTAACCGTGAATTACATCGGTCATAAACAGGAGAGGAATTTTGTGTTTACTATCCTTTAAATATTGCTTCTGAATTGCGATGGTCTGCCGGGCGCCAACCATACCGAGGATGGAGCCGGTTGTTTCTGTTAAGAAGCGGTTAATATGAAACCCATAGTGCAGTCCCATAAGGGGAGTTCCATCCTTGGGGGTGGTTTGATGAAAGATTATTTTACTTTTGTTTCGGAGGCTGCCCTTGAGGATACGATAGATAATTATGATTTTGTGAAAAAGGTTCGGATCCTGCAGTCCTGTACGGATAAAAATCCTGCTTTGGCGGGAGCTGCAATGCTAATTAAAGAAATAGCAAATTAAAATTATTTTGGAAGGAAAGGATTAACTATTATGAAGGATTATAAGAAGTTAAAAATTACAATGATCGGAGCGGGCAGTACTTCGTTTTGTCCGGCAACTCTATCGGATATCCTGCTCAGCGATCTTCTAAATTCGTTACCGCTGGAAGTCTGCTTGATGGATATTGACAAGCGGGCTTTGGAGGTAAGCACAGCATATGCCGAAAAAGCAGTTAAGATCGCCGAAAGAGATGTGAAGCTTTGGTCTACTTTGGATTTGGATGCGGCGGTGAAGAATGCGGATTTTGTTATTACAGCGATAGAAGTAGACCGCTATCATTACTGGTCCATGGATTTTCATATTCCGCGCAGATATGGTTTTCGTCAGGTATACGGAGAGAACGGCGGTCCCGGCGGAATGTTCCATACATTGAGAAATCTTGGTCCGATGCTGCATATTGCGGAACGCATGGAGGAACTGTGCCCGGAGGCATGGCTGATTAACTATACCAATCCGGAAGCAAAATTAGTGGAGGCGGTCAATCGCCTGACGAAGATTAAGGCAGTCGGACTATGCCATGGTTTTGGAATGGGTGTGGATCAGGTGGCGAAGATTTTAGAGATACCAAAGGAAGAGCTGGATATTGTGGGCTATGGTCTGAATCATTTTGGCTGGTTAACTTCCATCAAGCGCAGATCCAATGGGGAGAATCTGTATCCGCTGTTCAAAAAGAAGGAAGCGGAATGCCATTGGCTTGCGAACTGGGATGAGATCGCATTGTCCCGAATGATGTACCGTATCTATGGGCCCTATCCTTATCCGGGGACCAATCATATCGGTGAGTACATCGCCTGGAGCGATGAATTTCTCGCAAGTACGAAGATACAGTATTTCTTTGATCCGGTGCGGGAGCACCCATGGGAGACAAAGAAAGCACCGAGATTTGTCTATGATTTTTGCTCGAATCCGACCGGGATTGATTTTCATGATAAGGATAAGGACAAGGAGAAGGAATATGAGGAATGTTTCACCTTCCATGACAATAAACTGAGAGGTTCCGAGGAATACGGCATTCCAATCATAGAAGCAATCGTATTTAATTTAGACCGCTATATTCCTTCCACGAATATGCCAAATAAGGGAACGATACCCGGTATTATGAAGGATATGTGTGTGGAGGGTCCCTGCAGAGTGGATGGAGACGGAATTCATCCGATCAAAGTGGACGCTTTGCCGGATGCAATTTCTGCAATGATCAACCAGCAGGGTGCAATTCACCGCCTGGTAATAGATGCTTATGTTGAAAAATCGAAAAACAAATTATTACAGGCGGTGCTTTTGGATCCTACCATTTCAAACTATAACAATGCGGTTGCATTAATTGATGAAATGTGTGAGCGCCAGAAGGAAATCTTACCGGAGTTGAACTGGAATTTATAGAACATAAAGGAGGCGGGCTGCTAAAAAGTACCGCCGGCAGCTGTATTTTATATGAAGATAGAACATGTAAAGGATTATCCGGCATTAAGTAACGAATGTACCACAATAATGATCGATACCGTCAAACAGAATCCCTGTGCAAAATTGGTGATTGCTACGGGGCAGTCACCGTTGGAAGCCTATCGTATCTTTGTTCAGAGGGTAAAGAAGGAGAAGATAGATGTAAGCGCAGCAACCTTCATCAAATTGGATGAATGGGTGGGCTTAGAACCGGAAGATCCTGCAACCTGTGAGTATTTTATTCAGGAGGAGCTGATAAAGCCCCTGGGAATTACGAAGGAGCATTACATAGCCTTTTGCGGAAAGGCTGGAGATTTGCAAGGAGAATGTGAACGGATTCAACAGGAGCTGGACCGTATCGGTGAGATTGACTTAACGATTCTGGGGATTGGTAAAAACGGACATTTGGGATTAAATGAGCCATCCGAGTATCAGTTTCCCTTACCTCATGTGGTGGAACTGGATAAGAGAACGAAGACCCATGCGATGCTGAAGGAAACGACCCATTCGGTAACCAGGGGCCTGACCCTTGGGATGAAAGATATACTGAGCTCAAAAAGAATTGTGCTGTTAGTAACCGGTGCGGAAAAAGAAGAGGCATTTCAGGTGGTACGAAAAGGAGTGGTAACTACGAAAACCCCCGCATCTTTTCTAAACCTGCATAGGAATGCGGTCTGTTTCACAGATTGTCTGTGATTTTATAAAAGGAGGATATGTTATGCTGGAGAGCGGCCTACATACAATTAGATTATTAGAATCGGAAGCTTTACAAAAGAGAAACAGCAACCTTAAGTATTTGTTAGAGATTAAGACGGATAATCTTCTGTTCCCTTTTCGCTGGCAGGCAGGGATGACGGGTTCCATCAACCGGAAGATGCCGGAGCTGCACGGGGGATGGGATTCTCAGAACAGTCATATTCGCGGTACCTTTACCGGACATTGGCTCAGTGCGGCTGCCTACACGGTGGAAGAAACAAAGAATTCGGAATTGCTGGTTCGTGCAAATGATATCGTCGATGAACTGGGGAAGATTCAGGAGTTAAACGGAGGAGAATGGGTATTTCCCATACCGCCGGAATATATCTATGGCGTAAGAGATGGGCGGGGGTATTGGGCTCCGTTCTATGTCTGCCACAAGGTTTTGATGGGACTACTCGATATGTACCGGATATTAGGCAATACGAAGGCATTGGAAATAGTCCTGCATGCCTCTGGCTGGTTTACAAGATTTTTAGAGGAAACCTCAAGGGAAACCCTGACGCGGATGATGGATCAACAGGAAACCGGGGGTCTCATGGAGCTTTGGGCCGATCTGTATTCCATTACCAGGGATCCGGCCCATCTGGCGCTGATGCGTGGGTTTGAACGCCCTGCACTCTTTGAACCGTTACTGGAGGGGAAGGATGTATTAACCAACATGCATGCGAACACTACCATACCGGAGGNNGAAAGCTATTGGGCCTGTGCGGTTCGCAATCGAGGCACCTTTGCGACCGGAGGGCAGACAAGCGGAGAGGTATGGACTCCAATGAATCAGCAGGCAGCACGTCTGGGTGATATGAATCAGGAGCACTGTACAGTTTATAATATGATCCGATTAGCGGAATATCTATACCGATGGACCGGCGACAGCGAATACAGTGATTATATCGAACGTAATATTTTAAATGGATTATATGCGCAGGGGCATTGGGTTTCCAGCACGATGGATTCCATATGCCAGCCGTTAATTCCGGAGAGAAAACTGGTGACCTATTACCTCCCGCTAAAAGCAGGAGCTACAAAAAAATGGGGTACAGCCACGGAGACTTTCTGGTGCTGTCATTGTACCCTGGTACAGGCGCATTCCAGGCTGAGAGAATTCATTTATCATACACAGGA
>DOWG01000135.1:1354-28262 GCA_003519685.1 Lachnospiraceae bacterium | reverse complement strand
TTGTTTCCGAATACCTTTTTAAATATAACCTTTTATTCTAACAAGCTGCCATAAACTGCTTCACCTTATAGATAAATAGCTTTCCTCCCAGATCGTATGATTTAGCGACAGGGGAAAAAATATTCTTTATAAAATATAGAACTATCCATTTGGTTTATCGACTCCCTGCTGTAGCAAAACGTTTTGCAGTAATCCCACATCCATATTAGTAGGTAGTAGATTATTCTTTACGCAAAGAGCTGCAGCGGTACCAGTTGCCTGCCCCATGGCAAAACAAGTCGGCATCATACGAAAGCTACTATGAGCCATGTGCGAACCAGATATACATCGGCCAGTAAAAAGTAGATTACTTACTTTTTCCGAAATAAAACATCCGTATGGGATTGTGTACGTCTTAACTTTTTCCCCAGGTTCACTTTCATCCTGCCCGATACCTGACATACTATGGATATCAAATGGATATCGAACACCTGTAACAACCCAATCTTCAAAGATACGTCCTTTCAGTAAATCTTGCTCTGTAATGTAATCTTTCCCTTGAAGATGCCGGGTCTCCCGTATCCCTATTGTAGAACTCGTTCGTATAACATAACAGTCTTCATAACCCGGAGCATTCTTACGTAAAAAGTTAATAATAGGAGGGATTTGTTCCCTGCATTCAAATTCAGCTCTTGTCATATCCTCTGATTTCGTACCATCTACATTGATACTACTAGTCATATTAAGCAGAGCTGTTCCTTTTTGTTTGCCCGGCATTATATTGACGGCACCCGCAGGAAATGGAATATTACCATTTCCTACTTCCTGCTTCATTTTGCTAATAATGTTCTTATTACCTTTCCACAGAAATACATCTTCTGTCTTATCATCAATGCCTCCCAGCAAAACAAATACAGTAGCAGGCTGCATTAATCCATCCTTTTCTCTTCCTTTATAGAAAGGTACGCCAGCCAATGCAGCAACATCACCGTCTCCTGTAGCATCAATAATTATTCCTGCCTTAAATTTTTGCATTCCATCCTTCTTATGTACTATCACGGATTCAATTTGGTCATTATATAAAATTGATATGAGTGTCATCAGTCATAGCAAAATCTTAAAACGACTTATGGCACTCATATCAAAAAATAAGTATTCAAATTCTGGTCTCAACGAGCTCACCCGAGTAGCTTAAATCAATCTTTGATCATTCTATAATTTGGTATACCAGTCTTTTAGTATCTGTTCTGCTTTTTTCCTATGGATGTCAAATCCCTTGTTTTCTTTGGCCTCCTCTATCGTATCATAGACTTCTACGCTCCAATCCCACCAGAAAGCACCGGCAAACCACTCCTGATCATGAAAAGCCGTCAGGCAGGAATCGTAGAAATTTGCCTGCTCTTCCTCACTTCGTTCTAACTCATTATGCGTGAAATCCCATGGCATCATAGCGCATTCTTTGGCACTTCTACAGCCGATTTCCATAAAAATGATTTCCTTGCCTAGTCGTTCGCTGAGACGTTTCATATCCTGTCCAACCTTATTCCAAGCTGCCAGCATATTCTCCTTAGAATCACCAGGGACTTTACCCACACGGAAATACGCACTGGTTCCAATATAATCTAAGGCATCGAACCATTTGACTTCTTCCTCTCTACCGTGATTCGTATTATATACCAGTGGTCCTGAATAAATCGTACGGATTTTCTTAATCAGTACTCGCCAATGCTGTTCCATGTGTTCTGTTCCACTCATCTCACAACCGATGCATAGCATCTCACAATCAGTATCTTCCGCAATTTCTGCGTAATGGCAAAGAAATGCACTATAGAATTCAAACCACCGGTCCCAATAGAGATCATTACCCATCATATCACTGTCCGGAAATTGAATATGTGCCCTCCACATACCATCCAAGCAATTAATTACCGGCTTTAGACAAACTTTAATTCCCCGTTCATGAGCGCGGTTAATGATAAAAACAATATCTTTGTCCGTAACTGTATTACGGTAATCAAAATAAATCTCGGTCGAAGAGAAGGCTTTCTGCATCACTGAAAATGCAAGGCACATCCAGTTGATACCGACATCATAAAGCTTATCCTGGGAACGTATCGCTTTTTCCGTACGATAATCCCCACGCCTGCCTCCCCATCCGTAAGTAAAGCCTTTAATCCACATAAGTTCTCCCCTTTCTTCAGCAATCTACCATTCATAAGGAACTGATAACCAATCTTTGTTTTCCAACTCATCTGTTATGAATAAGGTACATTCCTCCGGTTTATCCTACCTTTGCCTATTATTTTTACTTTACTTATCATTATTCTCCTTGTATATCTTCTATTTGTAAGTGGGTTAGACCTATTCGCCGTACGTTTCCAGGTCCGGTAATTCATCCAGGGTAATTACTTTTTCACTGGTATATACCTTAACCAGCATATCGGTTTCCGTATATTTTTCAGATAAGGTATCGGTATTATTTAAAGTTATAAACTCACCACCCCAGGTTCCAAAATAGGACCAAATTGCATTATCACGAAAAGCTAAATCTGGATCAAACATACATCCGTTTTCCGTTAATGCTATGATTTTGTGATTATCACCATTCCATTCTACCAATTCATTGAAACCAGACCCCTGGGAGGAGTAAACATGTTCCCCCGGATAAATATCAATCCCTGCAATATCAACAAATTCATCTCCGGGATACCAGTCCTTATTCTGACCATTCCAAACCCAGATAAGATTATGTATATTGTGGTAATCGGTTAATCGATCGTATAGCAATTGGTATAGTTCTATGTATGCTTCCGGTCCTGATGCTCCCCACCAAAACCATCCGCCACTTGCTTCATGAAGGGGGCGCCATAGGATTGGTATATCCGCTTCCTGCAATCGTTGGAGCTGCTCAGCAATTACATCAATATCACGAATTAACAAATCATACCCTTCCGGATCATCACCATCCATAATCTTCTTAAGATTGATATTGGCCGCTCTCGTATAGAAACCACTCCACCAAGGTTGCTCATTGGTATTATACAGGTATGGCTCCGGTGCATTCCAATGCCAGCAAAATGTTACAATCCCGCCTTGCCGGTGAAACTGAATTGCATAATCCACGTCTTTTCCTTGGGATCCAAAAGCTACGCGGGAAGGTGTATATTCGATAAAGTCCAATCCCATCATCGCCGGATACTTACCGGAAGCTTGATAAATTGCCTTAAATTCACTTCCATCAATACCTCGATTTCCATATTGACCAGAAATAATGTATTTCCCATACATATCAGCCAAATACTGCATCAATCGCTTAGCTCCGGCCGTAGCCTTGGGATCAACCAGTTCTGTAGAAACCGTATAGATCGATTTGTCTGCAGGACCTGATGCAGTGACTTCCAAATGGTCTAGCAATATCCATCCCCAACCTTTCTTTAGCGTTATATCATGCTCACCTTCGTTTAAATAAACATTTTTCACGATAGAATCGGTAAATTCATCACCGTCTACTTTTGCCACACCTACAAATTCTCCATCGATATAAATATTATTTTCTTTGTAGCCGGTATTTCCTACACTTCTAAAGTTTAAATCATAGGCACCCGCTCCCGGCACGGTAACATGAAAGGTTGTCGTATCCTCTTCGGTTTCGATACCCGTAAGGTATCCGGCTCCTGTATATCCACTCTTCCGATTTTCTTCTCTTACCTTACCGGTAAACGCTGCATCTTCTGCCTCAATAACCAAATGAAAATCGACATCATAGTTCGAATTTGCATCCCTTTCTATTACATCCGTCTTATTCGATCCATCCAACTCCTTCGAAGCTTCATCGGGGGAAGCTTGATTCTCTACAGCATTCATATTCTTAGAAGTCTGCGGTACTTCAGCGTGCTCCCCTTCGATTACATCCACTCTGTCTTCTGAAGTTTTCTTAGATGTCTCATTATACTCTTTGGGACTGCACCCGAATAAGAAAATCAAGGATAACGCCATAGGAATGGCAATTCTCCACATATATTTTTTCATTATACTCCTTTCTCATCTTTCATCTTGCATTCCTAATCATTCTTTCCCCATAGAAGTAATTCTTTCCTACCCATTTGTCTGTACTAATAAAAAAGCTGCAGCATCTATGTAATCCATTTATTCTGATCTCAAAGATATGAACTTTTCTAACTAAAATGTATCCTTTCGTTGCATTACCGCATTGCAACTATCTTTACTTTTTATAGTAAGCATCCAGTGCATCCTGAAGTACAGGTTTTGCAGCTTCTACTGCCTGTGCAACGGTTGAAGTCTTATCAACTACAATCGGACCCCAGATTGTTGCACCAAAATCAAAGCCTACAGAATTCCAGATATCAAGTTTTAGGTTCTCACCGCATGTAAATGCAAGTTCAACATCTTCATCTTCAATGAAGCAGCTCTCAAACCATGCCGGATCATCTCTTAATTCGGTATCCCCTTTGTGCCAGTTCAAGAACTCCTCGAATACTTGTAATACCTTGCCTGGTTCTTCTACACCAACCGGGAGGATAAACCAGTTACCGGATACTGGGCTTACAATTGTTCCATCACCGCTGGGTCCGATCGGATATGGTACTATATGGTAGTCGAAAGGCAATTCTGCACCTTCTGCTACTGCTGCATCCGCCTCTTGCTTTAGTAACCAAGCCTGCGCTGTCCAGAACATAACCTTACCATCTGACCAAGCAAGCAAGTTGTCGTTCCAGTCATCCCAGTTCCAAGGTCTACCGGACTGATCCTGATTGTAGATGCGATCGATGAATTCTAAGGTTTCTACGACTGGTTTAGAGCTTAAACCTTCTACATCGGTAGCCGCCATAGCGCCGCCATTATTCATCATAAGACCATTTACGAAATCTGTGAACACGCCGCCGTAGCCATATACATCAATGGTTCCATCATTGTCATTGTCTTTGGTACCTGCGGCTGCATACTCAGCAAATTTATCCCAAGTCCATTCACCCCTCTTGTATAAATCACGGGGATCTTCTAAACTCAATTCTTCAAGCATGGTAGCATTGTATCCTAGATAAATACCACTCTGTGGTAAACTTTGCTCACCAAAGAAATAGGTTCCACCAAGTCCTTCAAGGGGTCGAATAATCGTTTGATCAGCGAATAAATCGGTATTCTCATGAGCAATCTTTGTTAAATCCTGAGCTAGACCATTCGCTGCTGCAGGAACACCAAACTGAAGGTCGGTTAGGTAAATATCGCATTCCGGTGTACCTGCAGCAATGGAAGTATTGATACTTTCAATAATACCTTCCCAACCTAAGTTAACGAATTTAATTGTGCAATTGTATTTCTCTTCAATTCTTCTAACATTATCCAGTTTCATCTGCGCAGTCTCCGGATTAGAAAGCCCCGGATCATCGGTAATATCCGTATGCTCACTTGTGTAAAAGTAATCCCACCAAATACCAACCTTGATTTCTCTTCCACCTAAGTCAAATGCTTCATAGGGATCTACCTTTACTTCCTCCGGCTTTTCTTCCGGTTCCTTCTCTTCCTCTCCCGTTGTAGCCGGAGTAGGTGTTGTCTCACTACTTGCTCTTTGGTCTTCCTTTTTGCCGCCGCATGCGGTAAGAGCAAATGCCATAGCAAGAATACATAAGAGTGATACCCATTTCTTAATCTTCATTAATTCTCCTCCTTTATTATATGTTTTTGTTATTTATTTTAAGGTGGGCGATGTCCTGGGTATTAACCGACAATACCGCTTCGTTCTACACCCTCCATAAAATACTTCTGTAAGAATAAATAGATGATAAGAATTGGCAGCAGAACAAGAATAACGCCTGCATATACGTTCAGCTGCGAAACCATTGGATCTTTTATCTCATCAACGAATTCAATTGTAGCCTGTATAGTTGACAAACGAAATGTTATATGATTCTTCGATGGCATGGAAAACAGTTTTATGTAAAACATATCATTATACTGCCAGACCATGGAGAATACCGTAACTGTTAAAATAGAAGGCATTGCATTTGGCATCATAATCCGAAAATAGGTGTACCACATACCTGCTCCATCAATAAATGCCGCTTCCTCGATTTCCTTTGGTAGTCCCCGAAAGAACTGCCGGAAGATATAAATGAATAATCCAGATCGTAAACCACTGCCCAGTAACGTCATTAGATACATTGGCATTTCACTGGATAGCAGGTTCATCTTATGGCCAAGAGTTGCATTTAAGATACCAAACAGGTCCCAATTTCTAAAATGTTGATATAGCGGAAGCATTATGGTATGGGTTGGCAATACAATAGTTATAATTACGCAACCGAATAGTAGCTTTTTAAACGGAAAATCAAATCGCGCGAAACCATAACCTGCCATTGAAGTAATTATAATCTGTAATATAGTTAAGATTGCGATATAAAGCATTGACTGTCCCAGCGTTTTCCAATAGTCCAACCGAATAAAGGTAAGCTTATAGTTATTCAAAGTCGGATTTAATGGGAATAGGAATACGGATGGATTATACACATCGGTTGCTGAATAGAACGAATTCGCTAGGATGTTAATGATCGGTCCTAATATAATATACGAAATACCCAACAGGATGATAAACTTAACAATCGAAAAGAGAAATGCTCTAAGTTTGTGAACGGTTCTTAACCTCTTGTTTATGACTACCGTATCTTCATTCCAGTTTTTAAACTGCAGTTTCATATCATTTATGTTCAAAGCGCTTCCTCCTTCTAGTTATAATAGAATGTTTTTTTCGAAATTAATGCGGCCACAATCGCTAAGACCGTACATACAACTATCGTACTCAGCAAACTCATCGCACTGGACAAACCATAGTTATATTGGATAAATGCAACATCATATGCCGTTNNTAACAACCTCACTAGTAGCGAAAGAGTCAACTATGGTATAAATAACATTGGTTATAATTAGTGGCGAAACCATAGGGAATGTCACTTTCCAGAACGTTTCATAGGTAGTTGCTCCTTCGATCTGTGCTACCTCATACATAGAGGATGGCACGGATTGAAGAGCCGCCAAGAAAACGATTATCTGTACACTGGATGCACGAACAATCTCATAGATTCTTGCAATCAAACCCGTTATGTATTCTACCAATTGTTCTGGCAAGCCAATCTCAACGAAAATGTGCAGGAAGTAATCCACATTTACGCCGGAACTCGTAGCCAGTTCGGCGACTGTTGATGCTGCTCCTCCTTGGATATTTTCCGTTGCTAATTGCAGCGTCTCCCGCACAGCACCGGAACCAAGTAAAATTGGAAGGAAGAAGATTGCTCGAACCAATGCCCTTCCTTTAAATCTGGAGTTTAGCATAATCGCTATAAATAAACTAAAGAATATGATAAATGGTACATCAATTAAGATGTTCCATAGTGAGTCAGCCAAAACCTGATTGAACGTTGCATGTTCCAGCAAAGCAAACCGAAAATTCTCAGCTCCTATAAACTCCGTAGTATATCCTCCGGTTTCCGCAATCCGAACATTGCTAAGAGAGAACTGAACCGTATGAATTAGACTTTTGAGATAGTATACAAGGAATCCGATAAACCATGGCAGGATGAAAAGGAAACCGGTTATTGCACGTTTTTGCCTTAATGTCATTCGTTTATTTTTCATTCCTCTACCCCCTCTATTACATAACGCATTGCAGGTATCTTTATCCCGTTCACATTTACGTCTCTCTTATTTTGATTTATATATATGATAATACCATTATTATAGGTTATTCTCTTAACCCCAGCCTCGATCATCTCATGTTCAACCATGGTACTTCCGGTCACATAGTGCAATGCTTCGTTTGTCTTATCATAGATATCTACCGCATCTGCCATCCATGTCTCATACTGTGTGGAATATAAGCTATTCATACCGGAATATTTGATCTCACTGGAACTATTGTAGGATAAGGTAAAATGCGGTGATGAACCATATTCAATCATTCTGAGAATGATTTCCTGCTTATCATAGCTGTCACTTAAATTAATAGCGCTAGACGCATAATTGATATATCCATTGATAAGCATTTGGTAAAATGGTATTTCCTCATCCACAATGTAGTAAGAATTATGACTACCAGGAATATTGATTAAATCATCGGCATAGGCCCATACATAGGAATTACCCCCCTGAAGCATCAGTTCGCTAATCGCCCCATCCATTCGTTCCAGTTGTCCTACAACAATTTGTTTCGCTTCCTGGCGATTGATTACATTGGTTCTTCTTTTATCAGCAGTTAGGAAATCGCCCAAGTCTCTTAAGGATACGCCGGAGGCATCGATCCGCTTCATTTTAACTAAGAATTTACTCACATAGCGTTCGATAAACTTCGGTGAAAGAACATCGTAGTTGGTTTCCACATATCCCATTCCACCGGTTTGCCGCATGGTTACCGGGTTCACCCCGCCAAAGGTTACGGTAAGTCCGGAATAGTATTGTGCATTTTCCAATTTGTAATTATAATGGTCAGCTTCGTAGGATATCTTCTGGATCGCTACATCGCCAAATAGTTTTGAGCCATTGGCTTCTAGCTTCTCATAGAGCTTTATCCAATTCTTTTTTCCACCAAGTTTACGTTCAATTTTGATATTCTTAGCAGGGTCATGAAAATATCCACCGTTAAACCAACCAAGATAATTCATCTTAAGATTGGTTATCCCTTCCTCCTTTAGGATATCTGCAATACGACCTGCTTCCTCGAATGTAGTCATCGGATATACTGCCATATACGGTACCCCAAGGAAACTGTCCTCACGCTTAATTCCACCCACGATATCCAGATAGAAGGGAATGCTTTTCTTTGCCTTTTTCGCCGTTAAGACGCCGCGATTAATCAGCTCTTCCCGATAGTAATTCGCCATGCCGGAGTAGCTTGCATCCTTCTTTTCCAGGAAGGCATACTCTACTGTAATATCCAGATTATATAAATCCTTTTCTACGGTGGGAAGATCTGCAGATACTCCTTCCGCTCCAAACATGGAGATTTTCTCCGCCCCCCTTAAGGTAAAGGTGGGGTATACATAGTTATAACTATTGGTTTTGCCAGATACATCTGCTATGATATTGGCCAAAGCGTCCCCATTAGTAATTTCGGCAAAGATTGCACTGTTTTCCCTCTTAATACCAAAGATCGGTATTCTTGCATTTTCCGTATCCTCAACAACCGTATAGGATTGTAGTGTTGGATCCATTCCATAGATATATTGGTTATATCGCTCTGTCTTCTTTCCATTGTTAAAATAAATTAGGGAGCCGGAGCCATTGGGAACCAGAAGGTATCCATCCTCATTGATACTTCCTGCTCCAAAGAAACTAAGCAAAGAAATGTTAGCTATTTTACCGGTACCCGTACTGCTCATCTGCTCCGTCGGCACCTTCACTACCAGTTTGTCATCCTTTAACTGATATTCAACCACAATGGTAAAGGTTGTTCTCTCCGGCAGTTCACCTCCGGCTACTAATTTGGCGTCTTCATCAAAATCCGCCTGTGCATATCCAATCTCCTCCAACATCTTGTTCATTTTCTTAAGTCCTACTTTACTGGCTTTTACACCGGCAGTAAGTTCCATAACACCATCCGAGGTTCCGGAAGGCATATAACTATTTTTAAATATCCTGGCATCACGTTCGGATAGCTGACTAATGATTTTCTCTTGCAATCTCACCTCAGTAATAAAAGGAGGAACGAGCCCTGTAGGGCTATCTAGGTTACCGAGTAAGTAGGTATATCGAATACCATCTTCAATTCCTTCCATTTTAAACTGTTCCCTAGCAATACTATAATCATAATTATACATGGTTACTTCCGTCATACTAGAGTCATAGTAGGTCAGCATAAACTGCGAATTTAGTGCCGTCATATTTCTGCCGGAAGCAATCGGATCATCGGCCCTGTCCACCGGATTTGAATAGGTAATTTCATCGGTTCGTTTATCATAAACAGCAATTTCCGTTGTCTTTCCATTGGTATATAGCTTTAGGAATTCATTTTCTGCTGCTAGAACCATTCCATTCACTTTAGGGGCATTATCGTTCATGGCAACAAACTCCGCACTTGGTTCAAAAGTGTAACCGGTCAAATACTTCTCATAACCTTTATAGAAAAAATAGTGGAAGCAAATAAACGTTACATATCCAATCAAGGCGAGGACGATTGCTATAGCAGCAACCAATCGAATTTTTTTGGTCTTCTTCACAAAATCGCCCTCCTTACGCTCTCATGATTAATTCAGTATAAACACTCTGCAAAAACAAAATTACCTGATTTACTAAGGAAAATAGCAATAATATGATAAATATAATCAGTAATAATGCCACAAAGGTTAATACCAAAGTTATTAGTGTCTTACCAAAACCAAAATTATGGATCACCATAATTCCAATCAGTAACAGTATCGCAAAATATATAATTGATAAACCAAGAAGCAGATAGTAGATTCCCTCTTCGTCGGCTGCAATGAACCAGGATAGAATGGTTGTTGGAACAAACATAAGAATCATTGGCAGCATCGAATATCCTATAATTGTCAGTATGTCTTTAAATCTTCCCTCACCCTCCATCAAACAGGTAATCGACCAATTAGCCGCTGCAAAGAGTAGTACTACCAGAAAGATACCAAGGATCTCTGCTCTACTGTCAACATCCCGTGGATTAACCATATTAACAACGAATCCAGCATACCGCCTATTTAATGAAAATGATAAGCCAAATAGAAAGATAAAGAATAGCGCTAGCCAAACGCTCCCCTTTTCTCTATGCCTTATCTCATAAAAGCCATCAAAGGGATGAGAAATAACATAAAATGGATATCGTATCTTTTCCTTCTTACTCATCTTCTCCGACTCCCTTCCCTTTTCTTTTCTTTATTACGGATCGAATGGCTAATCCAACCGCAAGTAAAGTAATTCCTGTTAAAATATAGCTCAAATTATCCTTTAAAATATCGTCTCGGTAGCGCTTATATGCGATCGAGTAATACTCACGATCCATACCTAATTTTAGATATTCCATGGCTTTTTTATTTTTGCCGGCTGCCAGGTAGGATTTACCGATCCCATCGTAAGCCGGTTCAAAGTTTGCGTCCAGCTCCAGAACTTTTTCCCATAACTTTACCGCGGAAGCTTCGTTTCCATCATATCGAAGAGCAATTGCCTCATTAATCAGCTTCCCATATTGCGTTGGTAGAAAGCGAAGAATTTCACCACGATAAGCATCAAGAACTAGGATTTCTTCCCCCTTTTCCTCGATCGCTACCGGATTTCGAAATGTCCCCTCTTGACTACCGATACCACCAAAGATATAGAGGAGGTTACCTTCATGGTCATAGGTAAAGATACGTCCTCTGGTCTTGTCAATGACAGAATAGATTCCACTACCTCGATATACAATATCTACGATACGAGAAGCTCCAGAGTAATCGCCGGCAAGCCTCCAAGTCAAATCTCCGCTTAACGGTACTTTTCCTTTTTTTATAACATCCTGTCCCTTCGGATTTAATCTTCGAATGGACTGCTTCCCTTCACCATCAATATTCGTTGCATATACAAAGCCATCCGGTGAAATATCCACTCCGGTAAATTCTGTAGGTATAAACTGTACCTGCCTTTCCCTTTGTGCCTTCGTAGAAAATCTCCTCCATATCTTCTCGTAGGTAGAGATCGTAACGTTAATCGTACCGGTAAATCCGGTAAAAGAAGCATTCTCATCAAAGGCCATAATCCCTTTGAACATATTTTTCGCAATTACATAAGCTCGATCCGCGTAGTCTACCGTAATCTTCAGCGGTGAGAAAACAAAATCTGCCGGCAAAACTTCAGATTGCGGATTGCTTATAATCTTTCGTAACGAACCATCCTCATTTAATGCAACAACCCTTAGGTTATTCGTATCTGCAATATAAATTTCATTCTTCTCCGTAACACAAAGTCCGGATGGAGTATTAAATGTGTCTTCTTTACCTTCATTGTCGAACTTCTCGATAATCCTTTCCAACTTCATCTCTGAATCTAACACGACAATTCTGTTGTTACCCGTATCCGCCACATAGACTCTTCCATCTTTTCCAACAAAAATATCCTGCGGGGAATTAAACGCTCCGATCTCCAGTTTGCTCCCGGAGATGTTACCTGACGGAACATAGGCAGCAGGAGTGTAGTAAATATCATCCCAATAACCATAGTTATAGGTATGATAGGGAACATTCGCATTCGCTGAAGCATTTGCAACATTTATCGGTAACATCAGGATAATCATTGGGATAAACCAAAACCTATTTTTTTTCATACTCTTCCTCCTTCTGTCTATTCCTTCATTCCTGATGTGGTCATGGTTTCTATAATACTGCTTTGGCAAATCACAAAAAAGATTGCCGGAACAGCTGCTATGATCAATGTTACAACGGCTGCTGCGCCTTGCCTTGCTGGTCCACCGTTAACAATTTGCTGCAAAGCAAACTGTAACGGCTTGAGCTCTTCTCTCCGAAGGTATACACTACCAGTGTTCCCCCACATTTGTTGAAACTGTAGTACAGCCAGCGTCAACCAAGCCGGTTTTACATTCGGCATGATAATAGACCAATAAATTCGATATTCATTAGCACCATCAAGCCTTGCCGATTCAATCAGAGAGTCCGGAATCTGTTCCATAAACTGCTTCATCAAGTATAATCCTAAGCCGAAGGAGAAGGCTGGTAAGATCAACGCCCAATATGTATCGTTGATTCCCAATTTTGAGATAATCAGGTAGTTCGGTACCTGTGTTACCTGCCAGCTAAACATCAGGGAAAGAACAACCATTTGAAAAATGATCTTTTTCCCAGGAAAATCATGCTTTGCTAACGGGTATGCTGCTAAGGAAGCAAATAATACATGACCAGTCGTACCACCACCAACGATAATTAGCGTATTAATTATGTATCTGCTAAACGGTACCCAGGAGTTCGACATTAGAACAAACAAATCCGAAAAGTTATCAAGGCTTGGGTTCCTCGGAAATAGCATAGGTGGATAGCGAAACAGCTCATCCAAAGGTTTGAATGCACTGCTTATAATCAATACCAGAGGCAGTGCCATAAACACACCACAGATTCCCATGAAAATAAATAGGGTCAGGTTTCCCGCCATGGATCGATTTAGCTGTTTCTTCTTTCTTCGAAAGATTCTACGTCTAGGTTTTATGTAATCTCCAGCCATGCTATTTACCTACCTTTCTAAGAGTTCTTTGAACCAGCTTATTCGAACCTACCATCAATAGGAAAAGAATCGTAGCAATCGCTGATGCATATCCCATCTCATATCGAATTGAGCCGAAATCCATCAGGTGTGTAACAATGGTTGTACCTGCATAATTAACACTTGGATTACCTGCTAATTGAATGGATACATCTGCAATGCCAAAAGACTGGGTAATTTGTATGACAGCGCCAAATAGCAACTGCGGCTTCATCGCAGGAAGTGTGATATACCAAAGTTCCTGCCAACGATTCTTTATTCCATCCACTGCACCGGCTTCATAGAGTGATTTATCTACGGTTTGAAGACCGGCAATAAAGGTAAGGAAACCTGTACCAAGGCTGAGCCATAGCTGGACGATAATCAAAAACAGCATGACATATTGCTCTGTCTTCATCCATACGATAGGAGTATTTAAAAATCCCCAATCCAGAAGCAGACCATTCAGAATACCATAACGATCCCCCTTCAGAATTAAATTCCAAATCACATAGGCATTACCGGAGATAGATGGTACATAGAAGATCAAAGTCAAAAAAGCTCTAACCTTTCCACTAAATTCATTAATAATCCACGCAAACAACAAACACATCATATAGCTGATCGGACCAGTAATAACTGCAAAAATCAATGTGTTTTTTAATGCTATTTTAAAAATATCATCCTCTAAAAACAATCGAATATAATTTGCCCATCCGGTAAATTTAGGGGGTTCCAATACATTAAAATTCGTAAAACTTAGCACAATAGAAATCGCCACCGGCAACACGGTAAAAAAGAAGAAAAGAATAAAGTATGGAGCCATCATGATATAAGATGCTTTGCTTCTTTTTATTCGGTTAACCAATGTATACTCCTTATTGTTCCCCGCTTTATTTGACATCCTCTTCATCTCATCCTCTCCTAATACTCTGCTGTTGGTAATCCGAACTCTTTACGTTTGAATGTTATCTCTTCATTAATATATCTGACATAGTCCATCAAAGCTTCCCTAGGCATCATTTTCTTTTCATCCGATGCATTTACCACCTTGTAAAAGGCATTGCTGACGTTACGCCATGAATAGTAGCCACCGGGTACCTGATGAATCCCTTTCATCCATTCAAATTGCGCCATCAAGGCCTCGTAATCCTCTGTCGGCCAAGGAAGATTGTCAAACGCTTCAATATTTGCCGTAGGATAACGGGCTGCCGCTCCCATCAGCGCTTCCATCTCACGGGCATATTGCGTCTGCGTATCCGCAGAAATCCACCATTTCATAAATTTCCATGCGCTTTCCTTATCCCTTGTCTGGCTCATCATAATCGCAGCTGAACCGGTACTAGATACGGAGAAGTCCACCTTGCCATCCTCTCGAACCGTACCGGGTATCATAGAAAATCCCCATAGTCCCTTAATATCCGGAGCAGATACCTGCAGCTGGTTATAGAGGGAAAAGTCCGAAATAATAATCGGTGCCTCGCCTGTTCGAAAACGTTGATCCAGCGGTGCTTCCATATCTAATTTGTAATCGGTATAGTATTCCGTATAGTCTTTAAATACGCTGATTGCAACATCACTATCTAAAGCAGAAGCTGTAGCATCTGCATTATAGTACTCTCCACCATTTTGGTAGAGAAGCATTGCAAATACCTGCTCTGCCAGCTGCGGAGTCATTCCGGTTGGCAGCATTCCTAAGTCCATATTATTCTTGCTGAGCACGGAAAGCGCTACTTTCATCTCATCCCAGGTTCTCGGAACTTCTAAGTTCAATTCCTTTAGAATATCTTTTCGATAAAACATCATGAGACAGGTTTCCGTTTCCGGAAGTCCAAAGGTCATACCATCAAACTCATAGGGAACCATAGCACTTTCCCGGAAATAGCTCCTTATTTCAGGAAGATCATCAAATTCCGAGAGATCTACCACGGCATTACGTAATCCGTAGTTCATTGGTAGGTCATTCCCTACTTGAATAGCTACATCCGGTCCTTGCCCAGCCAGTGTCGCCTGGAGCAATGTGCCCATATCCACTAGCTGTACATTGACATTAATATTGGTCACCGGGGTAAACGTCTCATCAATTAAATCCTTCACTACATTGGCTTGATCACGTCCAGAACCAATCCATACGGTAATCGTCTTAACTTCTTCCCCTTCCTCTGCTACATTACCGATAGTATTATAATCAATAACAAAGGAATAATATAACGTCTTTACTGCATGCACCAAACGATCCCATAGGGAGTTATTCACTTCTGGAACCTTCGTATTCGGCGAATGGATATAGATGGTATCCAGTGCCAATGGCTGTTCCAAAACTCCAGTAATCCACGTTCCCAAAGCGCTGACATCCTGTTTGAAGGAACCTAATATCTTCGGAAAGCGTTCAATGTCTTTAATCAGATAATCCAACTGCTCTACCATAGTTACCAGGGCTGCCTCACGGTCACTACCCTTGCCTGCTACTTCACGAAGTTTTTCCAACTCCGCAGCAATGTTTCCTCTTATCTTCGTAAGTTCATCTACAAGCCCCGGAATACTTCTTTCTATATTATAATCCCGGTATTTGTCCGGTTCGACGCCGGTGATGCGTATAACCTTACGATAAACCGCGTTAATATCTAACAATGCATCCTGTATGTTACTTACAATATCGGAGAAATTGCCGAGCACAACTTCCATCCGTAAAGTATGCTTTCCTTTCTCCAAACAGAAGCGATAATTCTCTCCCTCTTCCGATTGTAACGTGGTCATTGTCCACTTACTCTTATAGTTAAACCCATAATCATTCATCTCATCGAAAGGCACATATCCATCAATCATAATCTTACGGGATGTATAGATACCTCTAACGAAATTCTGCCTTGCGTGAAGAGTGATATAATAATACCCACTTTCCGGGACTTCAAAATCCCATTCCAACCATTGACCAACGATTCGCCAACTACTATTGCTTCCAATCGTATTATTCTTTAAATTCTTCGCGCTATATGGATAAACCGCAGGTGATGATTTGTCCTGGGAGGGATATAGCATCTGAGAGGATTTCCGATTCGCATGTTCTGCATGTATGGTAATCATCCGATCGGATGTATCCGTAGCTCCCTGAGCATCGTGTATTTGCTTAACCGTTTGATAATCACCAACATCCTCCACATTCTTCAGGATAATCTTTCGCAGAAGCATTGGCTCTCTTCTAGAATATAGTGTCAGTGTATGGGTTCCCGGCGTAAGGTATATGGAAAGCCGGTCTGTTTCATACCCCTCACTATCGTAGCAATAGCTTAAAATCCATTCTGGAGCTTCCATCTGCTTTGGTCTAAGATCATTTCCCCGGTTATCTCTTTCCCACTCGCTAACCTCATCCACCCATATGCGGGAAAACTCAACCAAACTTAATTGGTCATATGGAAGCTCTCCATCCACAAAAATTCCTCTCTGAATGGATGCGCTCTTACCTTCAATCGGATAATACAGTAAAGATATATCATAGAACCCCTCTTCTTCAACCGTTACCTCATACTCAATCAGACCTTTTTCTCCGGTATATACAGCAGTCCCTTCCATACCTTCGAGATTTTGATACTCCTTGATCTCCATATCTTCTATACGAACATAATCCTCTGCATCAATAACATATCCTTCATCCGGTCTTATTATCGTGTCATGCTGCGCGAGATAATCTTTATAATCCAGTCCATCCGTTCCAATCTCACTTAACCGCTCTTTGTATTCATCGAAAGACCGATTGGTTTTTGCCATAGCCTTTTCCACCGCACGTTCACTCAGCAAACTAAGGGTAATCATTAAAAGCCCTACGAATAGCCTTCTCATCCCCTTTGACTTTCCCATGCTGTTATCCCCTCCTCATCACATCCAATGCATTATGGTGCATTACTCTTTACATAATTACTCCATATGTGTGCATTGTAGCATAAATTTTGGTAAGTATCAAGACTTGTTTTTGTTATTTATCATAATAATCTTCCAATACTGAATCTTTTTTTATTACTTTTCTATATAGCATGCATGAATTAACACTTTTAAGTGTATGTGCATTTACTTTACATTAAACGACTTGTTTTTAACATTTCAATATGCGTTATATATATTCTGTCATATTTTGTGACTTTTTGCATGGTAGAATGCTTAGTAGAATACAAAGAAATATTGATATCCAATTGCCAAAGTGCCATACAAAAAATAGAGCAAAGCAATACACTTTTCATAAGTTTAAAAAGTCTAATTGCTTCGCTCTATTTATCTTAATCTTTTTTACCGATCTATTATTCTTGTCTATTTTAATCCATCGGATCAATCTTCTACTTATCGAAATTTTTATCCTCTTTATTTACGTTTGTCTGAAGACTTACGAAAGATAACCTCGGCATTAATATATACCACTTCTTTAGGAAATTCAGGATTTTGCAGGCGCCACATCAACTTCTGCACCAGCCTTCTTCCCAATCTCTGATTCCCAACTTTTACGGTAGTAAGCATTGGCTCTACCTGTGCAATCACTTCAATGTTATCGTATCCGGTAACTGCCACATCCGCAGGAACCGATAATCCTTTGCTGTTAAGGTAACGGATTGTAAATAATGCAATATCATCATTGGCGCAGACGATTGCTTCCGGCATATAGGGAAATTTATCTATGGCTGCTTCAACCTCTTCCTTCTTATAGAACTTATGAGCCGTATGATAATTTGCTACAATCGATGGATCTACAGGAAGCCCCGCTGTCCGTAGCGCAGATAAATAACCTTCATAACGTTCCGCTATAGTCTTGCTATAAGAAACATCTCCGATAAAGCCTATCTTCGTTAGTCCACGAGAAATCAAGTCTGAAGCTATGGTTCGGATACTATTCCTTCCTTCGCAAATAATGATATCCCCATACTGGGATACATCGCCCAATTCCACCGGACCATCCAAGAATACAACCGGAAAATTCTGCTTCATAATTTGTTCGACATAATCACCAGAAAATATGCTTAATATAATAATACCGCTGACCTCTTCCTTTAAATCCAGAGGAAGTACCAGATTTTTCTCATCTGACTCATTAATAAAGTTGAATTGTAACTTACATCCAAACTTGTTCAACTCATCCGATATCCCCATAATAATACTGTTCCAAAAGAAGGATATCTCCCTTCTGGTTAGGACAACGATGGACTTGGTTTCATCAATCTTATTGCGTACTTTAAATTCATTAAGTACCGCCGGCGATAGCTTTGAATATCCCATCTCATAAGCAGTCTCTATAACCAGAAATCTAGTATCATAGGATACCGTATCACTATTATTTAACGCCTTTGCCACCGTATTTCTTGACAAGTCTAGCTTCTTCGCTATATCCTGTATGGTAACCCTTTTCATTCCTTTATTCTCCCTCTCGTCCATGACATATGCCTCATTCTAGGTTACGCCCGCGCATCATTTTAAACATTTATACAAACTTCGTGCACTAATAATGCATTTATATGCACGATTGAAGTTTACTACATGTTTCTGAGATTTTCAAGTAATTTTTATGAAAACATGCAATTTGTTTGAGTTTACTTTTAGGAATTTCAACATAATATGTAAACTATTAAACGAGGCAAACATTTCATTCAATAATGCTAAAAGAGCTTACATCCGATTGATATAAGCCCCTTTAATTGCAAAACTGAATATTTAATATCAATTTTATTTCTTTAAATAGCAATATGCTAAATAATCTCCTATCTGCTATACCACGTCGCTATGTTCTCCAAACGACGAATTGTATAATCAAAAAACTCATAATAAGCCGTGCAGAAAAAATTCTTAGAATTACGGTATCTCCGACATCCTCCCCTGCATATAGCATAATATCTACATTCTTTGCAATCCTCATGTATTATAGACGACTTCTCAATAAACCTTAGCTCTTTTCTCTTCTTATTAATTTCTTCGTAAGAGACCAGATTTAAATTACCCAGCTTATATTCATCTAGCACAAAAAAATCACAGGGATATACCTCTCCATCTGCCTCAACCACATGCTGACACGAGCATATACCACTCATTCCACATACATCCGGCTGCATTCGAAGCAGCATTTTGACGTAACCTTCAAATTGCTGTATATGAACAATATATCCTTGCTTAAAGTCATTATACCAAGTCGCTAGCGCGACGGCTAGCCCCAGTTACAATGTTTCCGCCACTTTCTTAAAATAATTTCATTTTTCTCAAAATAAAAGTAGCGGTTTGCTTCTATATGTTTTATTGTTGAATCACCACAAGACAAAAATAAACACATATAGGAAGAAACCGCTTATGTTTAATTTATCATTTTTTTGCTCATTCAACAACTACATATCTTATTTTTTTATTCGTCCGCCGCCTTTTTGAAGTGATTTCAACTGTTTACTCATTCATTTCAATTTTAGGAGGTTCTTTTATGGACTATTTTTCTGTTTTTATTCAAATGCTTCAGGCCAAAGGTCTGACTGATAATACCATTCGTTCCTACAAAACTTATATCAAGCCATATCTCGAATATCTTTCTTCCGTTGCTGTCGCCCCGGAAAATGCTTCCTGGCAGGCCATGCGGGATTATTTATCTTGGATCCGGCTGGAACGTAATCTCAGCGACAGAACCATTAACATGATTATTTCCTACCTTCAGTTTTTTCACATGTATATTTTGCATAAACCATGGGACAGAACTCAGATTCCATTTCGAAAATTTAATGTATATCTTCCCTTTGTCCCTTCCAGAAAAGAAGTTCTGACCTTCATTTCTTCACTTGAGGATCCGAAAGCACGCCTTGCAGTATCCATTCTTTATGCCACAGGTCTGCGCCTGGATGAACTCTGCCATCTGAAATGTAAGGACATCATTTCTTCCTCTAAAAAAATACATGTATCGGATTCCAAGAACCATCAGGATCGTTTTGTTCCAATGCCCGATATGATCTGGCAGATGATTCTTTCCTATTACCACGGTCTTCCAGTGGAGATGAAACCGGATACCTGGCTCTTTACCCAACAGCGTTCCACCTGTCATCCAATGGACAAACAATGGCTTCAAAAGTTCATTCTGGAGCATCGGTCAGCCCTCGGCATGAGCGACAAACTTACTTCCCACTCATTTCGTCATGCCTATGCCACTCACAGCTATGAAAATGGAATGGATCTTCTGACCCTAAAGACTTTTCTCGGTCATAAGTCTTTGAATTCCACGGCTATTTACGTGCACCTTGCAGCATCCTCCCTGTCAAAAACAGTCAATCCTTTTGAGCAGATCGGAGGTGGTTTCCTTGGGTAACTACAAAATACGGGATGCTTTTGCCTTTTCTTATGATGAATACTGCGACCATCATCACTTCCAGTCAAATGTTCAGCGTAAAGCAGCAAAAGCGATCCTAACGTGTAAAAGTGGTGCACTTGGTTACAATGCCAGCCGCTGTAATGACTGTGGCTACACGGAACTTCACAACAATTCCTGCCGCAACAGGAACTGCCCGAACTGTCAGGCTGTCCTAAAGGAAGTCTGGGTCGACAAACGGAAATCAGAAGTGATAGATTCTCCCTATTTTCATGTTGTTTTTACCCTGCCCCATGAACTGAATCCTATCATTTACTGGAATCAGAAGCTTCTGTATGACCTTCTTCACAAATGTACGGCTGAAACCCTTCTGGAGCTGTCTGCCAATAAAGAATATCTCGGCGCAACTCCCGGTATTATTCAGGTTCTTCACACCTGGAATCAGGAACTCCTTTACCACGTACATATGCATTGTATTGTGTCTGGCGGTGGACTTACCATAGATGGAAAAATCCGAAAGTCAAAGGGAAAATTTTTCATTCCGGTCTACAAGCTGCGTGATAAATTGAAAGGAAAATATCTTGCACTCCTTGATGCGTATTACAAAGCCGGAAAACTGGCTTTTTCAGCATCCTGTGAGCATCTGCTCAATTCCTATGAATGGAATGAGTTTAAAAACAACCTTTACAGTAAAGACTGGTGTCCTTATATTAAAGAAACCTTCAACGGATTTGGCAATGCCATAGAATACCTTGGGCGTTACACACATAAGATTGCCATCTCCAACAGCCGTATTCTTTCCGTCAATGAATCACAGACCACTTTTTCTGCCAGAGGGAAGCTTCCCGGTGAACCGAAAAGAACAATTACACTGAGCAATGCGGAATTTATTCGCCGTTTTCTTTTGCATGTACTGCCTGCCGGTTTCCAAAAAATACGCTACTATGGTTTTCTGAACAACCGTACCAAAAAGAAAAAGCTGGAACTGATATTTAAGCTTCAGGGATATCAGAAATTTAAATCCCGCTATACCGGCATGACCATGGTTGAACTGATTGAAGCTGCCTGGAATGTAAATATCCATGTTTGCAAAGTCTGCGGATGTATGAATATGATTCCTATTGGAAGGACGCATGTCCCAGTTACTTAAGAGCAATTTTTGTTCCCTTCATACAATTTTTTCAGACCTTCTGGCAGAAGGTCTAAGAAGCATGCCCATTTTTATGATTCAACATAAAAATGTCTCCAAAACTTATCTTTTCAAAGAGCATATCCCGTATATAACTATCAAAATCCGCCAAAGAAAAACCATGCAATCCCCATAGTGTATCGGCTACATGTCCGCGAATTGGTACAATTGGAAATCATCAGATTTAGAGCAGGAAGTTTTTTTCTTGCTCTATTCTTTTGAGCTCTAAATCAGATGCTTCCCTTATGAATTATATCATAAACAGTAATAATTGGTAGAACTTATGGCATCACAGAAAAGCCGAAATATACTGTTGACAGTAATAGCATTTTTTATACTTCATAACCTCATTCAATGGGAAAATTAGGGGTTTCTTTTTATATCACTTTGCTTCATAATGGTCTTATGAGCGAACTAACCTATCCGTATCCCAAATGCAATGATATGCCGTCCGTTTCATGAGAACGTAACTATATAAAAGATGGTAGAAGTTCTTGATAAGGACCACTCTTACATTTGACTGAAAGGAAGTCTTTGAAAATGCCCCCCGATAAATGTAAAACTATAATTACTGATATTATTTTTATAACGATTGGATTTATATGTATCTTCCTATATTACATAATAAATAAAAACAGCATCTCGGATTCCTTGTTTATTAGCACTTCAATTACAGGTGGAACTCTTGTAGCCATGATATTCGTTTCTCTATTCCCGCGTTTAGATACCGACAGTCAGAAAATGTATGAAAATAAATCCGCTATATACCCTTTTCTTATCGTTTGGACTCTATTACTGTTAATTATTTATTGTGCAAATAAATTTTTCAATCTCAATAACAACACGAGCAATAAGTTAAGTTGGTATAGTTTACTATTTATTTATATAGGAATTACAGCCACTTTATTCATTGGCCGCTTTTTTAATATAAAATTGAAATATTTTAACTGGAGGCTGACGAGCAGATCGTTTCTATTAATATTTATAGTATCTATAGTTGAAAATATAAGCAGAAATATAATATCAAAAGTTTTATCCGCCGGTATTTATCCGAGCAGTATGTTTCGTTTGAATTCCTTGAACTCATTACCAATCTTTTTATTAAATGCTCTGTTTAACGCTGCTTATCCGGGCATCTTTGAAGAGGTCTTATATCGAGGATTTCTGATTTCCGGCTTAAAGGGAATTGGTTTAAGCGATGAAAAATGTAATGTCATTCAATCAATCATTTTTGGTATAGCTCATGTAATGAGTTGGGGAGCGGCACCAAAGGCATTTATTTTATATACAGCAGCACAAGCTATGGCTGGGTATCTGTTAGGAAAAGTATATTTTAAGACAAAATCCCTAACACCGTGTATCTTACTGCATGGTCTAATGAATGTAATATAGCGCAATTCAACGGTTACACCGTCCGCTTCATTATTTACACTCAAAAACTTCGCAGTTAATCAACTTTAAATTAACTGCGAAGTTTCTTTTCGTAATCGCTATTACTTCTTATGCTGTCTTCCCTCATGATCAATCGTATATTCCCCGGTATGAATCAGCTGCGAGATCGGTACCAGCTCATAACCCTGATTCTGAAGCTCGGTAATAATCGTATCCAGAGCTTCCGGCGTGTATTTGGCTCCATTATGCATAAGAATGATAGAACCATTGCCCAGATGCTTATGCTGCGTACATTTCTGAATGATGCTTTGTACCCCGTAATCTTTCCAGTCCAGGGAGTCCACATCCCATTGTATCGTATAATACCCGCAGTCCCTTGCTGCTCCAACCAGAGTATTATTATAATCTCCATATGGCGGCCGGAACAGTTTCATTTCAACCCCGGTCAGCTCCTTCACCCGATTATGCGGTTTCATGATCTCTTCCACGCATTCCTCTTTGCTAAGGCGCGACATTTGCTTATGGTTTTCGCTGTGGTTGCCCAGGTCATGGCCTGCTGCAGCAATTGCCTTAACATCATCCGGGTATTTATTAACCCATCCACCGGTCATAAAAAAGGTTACCTTAATATTATGCTTTGCCAAAATATCTAAGATGTTTCTTGTATCTTCATTTCCCCAAGCTGCATCGAAGCTTAATGCTACCTTCTTCTCATCGGTATCCACACAGTAAATCGGAAGATCTCGGTTTCTTCCGGCACTGGACACAGATATCGCACCTGGCAGGAATTTTATTCCAAGCCCAATTACTAACAACACACTAAGAACAATAATTCCTATTTTAACAAATAAAGAAATGTCCAGCAGCTCTTTTTCTAAGGATTCATCATTTAAGATTGCTCCTTCCAATGGTTCTTTATTATCAGGTTTCTTTTCTTTTTGTCTCATATATTCACCATATCTTCTAAGCTTTTACTATAATATATTGGCTAGGCTAGGCCATTATACGAGTTGCTGCCGTATTATAATAACCTGAATTTTTCTATCTGCTGCTCTTTTCCTACACCATGAATTTTACCAAAAAGGTATGCCGCTATCTTACATTATCTGCACCAACGCCTCATATATTGATAGCAATAGAATATTAATTATCTCAGGAGGCCGTATGGACTTTCAGCAAAGCCGCACCTATCAAAATATAATGAGCGCGTATCAAGAGCAATTACGATTGAATGCCAAATACGGATTGTTTGCAAAAGAATCCGATAAGGAGGATTTAATAGGAATTCGTTTGTCTTTTGATACTGTAGCGCGAAATGAGCAGTTTATAGCAGAAAGACTTCGAAGAATCTTGTTCAATGGTGATCCGGACACCTTGCAGAATTTGGTTGAGGCAAGCAATGAAGAGAGCGCCGATAGTAATCTGTACCGGGAATATTCGCAAATAGCTTTAGAGGAAGGATACGATGATTTAGCCTCCTTATTCAGCGGTATCGCTAATATTAAGCTAAATCATAACGCATTATTTTCCTACTATATCACTGCACTTCGAAGTAATAGTCTGTTCTGCGGGCAGGAAGAAGCATTATGGATCTGCTTAGGATGCGGTAATATCCTGAGTGGACAATGTGCGCCTGATATCTGCCCGATATGCGGATATCCTCAGAGCTACTATGAACTGCTGCGCCCTGTATAATACATAGTAAGCCGTAACAGGAATCCTATAAGAGGGTCTGTAATCTTCCTGCTATGTACAAATTAAAAGACAGGTTATGCAATATGTCTATTAATCTGTGTACGAAGGAAGATCACAGNNCCGCTTATCCCTTGATGGATCCCACATATACCCCTTTCACGAAATACTTCTGCAGGAACGGATATACCATAAGGATTGGAACCGTTGCAATTACAATGGTACAATATTTCACCAGCTCCCGGTATGCCGTTGCTCCCTGCACGCTGTTGATGGAGACACCGCCCGCGCTGCCGACAGAGGTCGCTGTGGTATCATTCATAACAAGGATCTCTTTCAGCAGTAACTGCAAAGGGAATAGATTGCGGTCCTTTAACAGAACCATTGCATTAAACCAGGAGTTCCAGTTCCCCACTAGGTAATACAGAAGGATAACCGCCAGGGATGCTTTCGAAAGCGGTAGAATAATCTTTGTCAGAATATGCACCTGGGATGCTCCGTCAATCACCGCCGCCTCCTCCAGATCAATAGGGATTGCCTGAAAGCTGGTTCTTAAGATAATCATGTTCCAGGTATTCAATGCTGTTGGTAAAATCATGGCAGCAATATTATTATACATACCGATATCCTTCATCAGTAAAAACCAGGGAATTAATCCGCCTCCGAAAAACATGGTAATCGTAATCAGGATCGTAATCGCCTTTTTAAAGTAGAGATCTCTGCGCGACAGTACAAATGCTCCCATAATTGTCATAACCATATTAACAAAAGTCCCCAGCACGACATAGATAATCGTATTACGGTATCCGACGAAAATACTGTTGTCCTTAAATACCAGCTTATATCCATCCATGGTAAATCCCAATGGTTTCAGCAGTAGTCCATTATGTGCCATCAATTCCGTCGGATTGCTTACAGAGGCAAATAAGATATGTACCATAGGGTAAAGGCAGGCGATCGAGAGGAGGATCAGGATCAGGTAAACAAAGAAATCAAAGATCCGGTTATACAGAGATTTATGCTTCCGTCTCTTTCGTATCATAACTGTACCGTTTTCACGCATTCTAACACTCCCTTTACCATATACTAGTTTCTGATAGTTTCTTAGAGAATCGATTAGTAACCCACAATAGAGCAAAATTGATTACCGAACTCATTAAACCGACTGCCGTGGAATAGCTGTAGCTTGCTTCCCTCAGGCCTCTTCGATATACATAGGAAGCAATGACATCCGCCGTATCATAGGTCATCGGATTATATAGCATAATAATCTTTTCATGGCTGGAATTCATCAAGCCGCCTACTGCAAAGATAAATAGTATCACGATCGTAGGACGTATCTGCGGCAGTGTGATATGCCACATCTTCCCGATCCTTCCGGCACCGTCAATCTCTGCCGCTTCATAAAGAGCCGGATTGATCGAGCTGATCGCCGCAAGGTAGATGATGCTGTCCCACCCGATATTCTGCCAGATTCCGGAGAAGGTATAGATCGGACGGAAAAAGCGGGAATATCCAAGCAGAGAATCATAATCTTTCCCGGTTATAAATTCTACAAGCAGAGTTAAAATTCCGTTGTTTGCGGTAAAAATATGAATCATACCGCAGACAACAACCAGCGAAATGAAATGGGGCATATAGGTAATGGTCTGTACCGATTTTTTAAACTTTCCTTCCCGCACTTCATTTAACAGCAGAGCCAGAAGGATCGGTGCGGTGAAGCCAAAGGTAAGTCCCCAGAGGTTTAATAGTAATGTATTTTTGACCAGCCTTACAAAATACGGGCCTTTAAGGAATTCCACAAAGTGGCTGAAGCCTACCCAGGCACTTTTTTTAAATCCCAGAAGTGGTTTGAAATCTTTAAAAGCGATCATGATTCCCCACATAGGTCCATAGCAGAAAATGATATACCATGCTAAAACAGGAACGGCCAACAGGTAAACAAACCAGTTCTTTTTAAAATCCTTCTTAATTCTTGTCCTTCGATTCCCATGCGTCATTTTTCTATTCTTACTGCTCTCTTGCATTGTCGTACTTGCTGCAAGCATACCAGTTACCGCCCCCTTATGTTTTACTATGAGATGTTACAGGTTAGCAGCCTGTAACATCTC
>DOWG01000135.1:0-1303 GCA_003519685.1 Lachnospiraceae bacterium | reverse complement strand
TTCACAACGGATAACTATCTTGCATTGTAGCGGTCCAACGCAGCCTGATATAGACCGATGAATTCATCCAGCCCCATCTGATTTGCTTTGCTTAAGAATTCATCATAAGCATCCAGCGGAAGCTCTCCCTTGATGATCTTTGTAAAATATTCTCCCCGAAGCGTAGATAGCTGCGTACCAAGCTCCGCTTCTCTGGAGGATTCCTCCGAGGTAAAGGTAATCGGCGGCATGGCATAGCTTGCATCCATATTTTCCGTCCAGTAGGCGCGGATATCACCGGAATAGCTGCCTTCTGCGGTGATCAGCGGATTGGAAAAATGCTCATCCCGAATGTTTGCGAAGGAGTGAATCCTATATTTCCAAATCAGGTTGGACAGCGGCTGCCCTTCCGGATCGTTGTACATAAGTCCGTCTGCATGAAAATACGGGCGTCCCTCTTCATTTACGAGATGAACGGATCCATATTCACCGAAATTGTATAGTTCCCAGCCTTTCTTCGTAAAGGCAAAATCAAGAAATGCCATAGCAGCCTCTACATTTTCACACTGTGTCGTAATCGCAGCCGTGGATCCGGTCCGCTTAAAATTCAGATAGGTTGTTCCTGATTTATCACCTTTATTTAAAACCGGATTTAACGCTCCCACAAAATCAATATTATTATCCACCATCCAATATCCCCACATGGTATCCGGGGAATCCATCATAACCGCACAATCATCGGAGATTGCTTCGGCCATTCTCTGGTTGAAATCGGCAGTTACCCAGTCACTGTTCAGCAGATCTTCCTCTTCCCATTTGCGCATCGTCGCAAGATATTCCTTTGCCAGTGGCTGCGCCGGTCCCCAAGCCGCTTTCCCGTCTTTATCAACGAACATCCAATCCCAAACATTATACGCACCGTTGATGATACCGGTAAAGATCTGTCCATAGGTAGAGCCATAATTTAACGGTTCCTTGTATCCGGCATCTTTACAAGCCGCTAAGAAATCGTGCCACTCTGTAATGGTCTCCGGCACTTCGAGACCGGTCTTATCCAGAGCCTCCTGCTTAATCAGCATACCAAACCACATCCACTCAGAATAAGGTAAGCATCAGAAAATAGAAGATCCAAGATTTCTATACTGGGCTGACCGCTTAGGCTTTCTGGTGTGGGGCGAATTAGCAGCATCCTGTATCTACACCGATCGGAGCGCCGCACGCCATACCAGGGAATGGATTGAAATCCTTCGTAGGGACTACAACCATCCAAGTATTGTTGCATGGGTTTCGTTTAACGAAAGCTGGGGAATCCCCAATATAAAGA
>DOWG01000201.1 GCA_003519685.1 Lachnospiraceae bacterium | reverse complement strand
AGCGTTGGCTTCTAATTAATTATAAGGCCCACATAGAACTAGAATGCTTATCACATCAATATTTAAAAAGAAGAGTGTGTGAGAACGTGTCTCTGTTGGATAATAATCACACACTCTTATTGAAAACCTAAAATGTGATAAACATCATTAATGTGAAAAGGGCGTCGTATATTTAGTGCGACAGCCCCCTTTTTGTAGGTGCGCCCAGCATAGCACTAATCTAGCTGGTGAAAGTCCAGTCACGGGTAGCTTATCATTTTCTTGATTTGTGTAAATTGAAGAAGACTATTTTTGGAAAGCTTTTGACCCTCGAATAATAGTTAGAACTTAACAGAATAGGAGATATTTATGAAGGATTCGATTGATTGCCTACCTAACGGCAAAAAATTTATAAGTTGGGAGGCCACCTCAAACTATAATCAAGAGATACATGTTTCGGTTAATCATCCAGACGCCTCTGATGATAATGACGGTAGTGCGGAACATCCTTTTTTAACAATTAATGCAGCAGCTGCAATTGCCACCCCAGGAACACGTATCGTAATCCATGGGGGTGAATATAGAGAATGCGTTCGGCCTGCACAGAGTGGTGAGGGACCGGATAAAATGATATGTTATGAGGCATTTGGCGATGGAGAAGTTGTGATAAAAGCCTCTGAAATTGTAGAACAGTTTGAAAAGAGTACAGGTTGGAGAAAGAGCCCAGGCTTTAATAAAATTGAAAATGAAGACTTAGTGCAAATATGGCAAATTAAATTAGACCCGGATATTTTTAGGGGATACAATCCATTTTGTGCTGTTAATATCTTACATGATAGATTGTTTATGGAGTATGAAAAGACAGATATGACGACATACCTTAATCGACGTGGAATGGTTTTTTGTGATGGCAAACCACTTTATCAGGTGGCATTATATAACCAACTTTCACAGCAAGAAGGATCATTTTGGGTGGAAGCAAACGGTCAAACAATCCATTTTCGTTTAGAGGGTGATGCGGATCCTTCTAATCATAAGATAGAAATCACCTGTAGAGAGCAATGCTTTGCACCTGAAGTACCGTTTTTATCCTATATTAAGGTGAAAGGCCTAACTTGCGCACATGCAGCTATGGGGGCACCTGTCCCACAACGGGGATCGATCTCTTGCTATAGAGGTCATCATTGGATTATTGAGGATTGTGTGATTGACTGGTCGAATGCAGTCGGTATTGATATTGGAAATGAATGTTGGCATCATGAAATTATAAAGGGCCAGCAAATAGGATATAGCATTATACGAAGATGTAAGATTTATGATGCAGGAGTGTGTGGTATTGCAGGGCTTTTTGCAACACATGTCTTGATTGAGGATAATCTTATCAAGGGAACCGGATGGCAAAAAATGGAGCTTTCTTGGGAAGCTGCAGGTATCAAGATACATAATAGTATCGATAGCATGATTCGCAGAAACATTTTTACTAAGACCATACGAGCAGATCATCTCTGGTTGGACTGCGGTAATGAAAACAACAGAATCACGCAGAATTTATTTTTGGATGGAATAGAGCAGAGAGAAGCTATTTTTATAGAGTGTACCAGAGATGATGTTAATAGGATAGATAATAATATTTTTTGGAACATAGAAGGGCGATTTGATCCCGATAAAATACCAAAAGAGAAAGGTTCTTCAGGATGGTACAAGCTGGTAGAGGACAATGTAGTCAATGGATATGCAATCTATGGAGAAGGTACGGATTATCTTTATATTGCCAATAATTTGATCGGTAAATGTAGAGGGGCTGGATATTTTGCTAAACCTGTTTCGTTCCGTATGTCAGGAATGGAGAGAGGCGGTACCTCAAGAAATGCTCGTTTGTTTAATAATATATTTTATAAATGTCAGGAAGCTGCCATTACAATGCCTACGGAGAAAAATGAAGCAGAGGGTAATTTGTATGTAAAACAGACAGGCGGTTATTTAAGAGTTATGTATCCTGCACCAGAAGTATGTCTTGACTTATCTGCATGGAGAAAGTTCTATGGATTTGATATGACCGGTCAGGAAGCTTGGTTTGAGATAGATGTCGATACAGAGAACTATACATTACAGTTTAAACCGGCAAAGGATGCTCCTAGATTCTTTGCAAATCAAGAAGAAAAACGTAGCTTTGTATATGATCCTTCTAAGGTACAGGAAGTTCGAAGTGATAGTTTGGCTTCATTAGATTTTTTTGGTGATAGTGTTAATACAAAAAAGCGTGTTCCGGGACCTTTTATAGAGTTGAAACCAGATAAGATATATAATATTGACCCAAGAAAGCTGAAATAATTTACAGGAGTGAAACTATGGATAATATAAAGGATTACCTGACTCCAATAAGGGAGGCAATGGAATTGAAGTAAAGGTTGAAAGGAGCATGGTTATAAATATGAAGAAATGCCGGGAGCACATGAGTGGATAGTAAAAAGATATCCGGGATCTAAATTAATTCCTGCAATGATATGAAGAACTTAATGGAGAGGAAGATATAATTAATGAAAGCAAAGTTAATAATCAATAAGGATTTTACGGTTGGAGAAATTGATAATAGAATTTATGGATCCTTTATTGAACATCTTGGTAGAGCCGTATATAACGGTATATATGAGCCTTCTCATCCAACAGCAGATGATATGGGGTTTAGAAAAGATGTTTTAGAAATGGTAAAACAATTAAATATACCGATTGTGCGTTATCCCGGAGGTAACTTTGTTTCCGGTTACAATTGGGAAGATGGGATTGGTCCTAAAGAAAAACGCCCCAGGCGTGCAGAATTAGCATGGCATGTTATTGAGACGAATGAAGTAGGTATTGATGAATTCCAAGAATGGGCAAAGCGTGCTAATACAGAAGTAATGCAAGCAGTTAATCTGGGAACAAGAGGCCCTGATGAAGCTCGTAATCTTCTTGAGTATTGTAACTTTCAAAAAGGAACCTATTATAGCGATCTTCGTCGAGCCCATGGATTTGAAGAACCTTTTAATATAAAAGTATGGTGTCTTGGAAATGAAATGGACGGATCCTGGCAGATTGGAGCCAAAACGGCTGAGGAATACGGTAGACTTGCATGTGAAACTGCAAAGATTATGAAAGAGCTGGATCCAAGTATAGAATTAGTTGCCTGTGGCAGTTCAAGTCTATTTATGCCTACCTTTGGTAAATGGGAAGCTACGATATTAGAGCATACTTATGATTATGTAGATTATATATCACTTCATAATTATTATGGCAACCCTAAAAACGATACGAAAGCTTACCTTGCTTGCTCCATTGACATGGATAACTTTATAAAATCTGTAATAGCTATCTGTGACTATGTGAAAGCGGTTAAACATTCTGATAAAACAATCAATTTATCATTCGATGAGTGGAATATTTGGTTCCATAGTAATGAAGCAGATAAGAAACTGGAGCGCTGGCAGATTGCACCACATCAATTAGAAGATGTATATAACTTTGAAGATGCATTGGTTGCTGGCTGCCTTCTTATTACACTATTGAAAAACTGTGATCGTGTAAAAATGGCTTGCCTTGCACAACTTGTCAATGTTATAGCACCGATAATGACAGAAAATGGAGGGGGTGCATGGGCACAGACGATATTTTATCCGTTTATGCATGCTTCAAATTACGGTAGAGGAGTAGCTTTAGCTCCTGTTGTAAGTAGCGAAAAATATGATACAGAGCGTTTGAAAAATGTACCATATGTAGAAACGATTGCAGTAATGAATGATGAAAAAGGAGAATTAACTATATTTGCTGTAAATCGTTCCTTGGAAGATGATATTGATTTAGAAATTGATTTGCGAGAATTCGAAAACGCTGAACTAATAGAGCATATTGTTCTTGAAAATAACGATATGAAAGCAACCAATACGGTAGATAAGCCTGATAATGTTGTACCACATAATAATGGGGTTACAAACGTTGGTATTGATTCAGCTACAGCAATATTAAATAAGCATTCATGGAATGTGATTCGCTTACATATTTAATAAAAAAGCCGCTAGATGAAGTATTTGGCCCCTTTATGATTTCACTGGATAATCCGGAAAGAATTGATCCTAAGGAAGTGAAGATTACTGGTAAAATTTTTTTGTCACCGTTTAGCTGGAATGTATTGTGCTATAGAGTGAAATAGAAATACCATATTAATCAGTATGGATAGGAGGGTATTATTGATGAAAAAACAATTAGAACTATTTGATACAGGAAAACCTTTCCATAATTATGCAACCTATTCGGTGGGAACCGGTCGCATGGGTTTGGCGTTACAACAGGAATATCAAGAACATTTAAAATATGTACAAGAGAAAATAAATTTTTCATATATCAGAGGACATGGGTTATTCTGTGACGATGTCGGAATCTACCGAGGGATTGAAAAGGATGGGGAACGAGTTACATTTTATAATTTTACTTATCTGGATCGTATTATTGATTATTATCTTGAAGTAAATATTCGTCCTTACTTGGAGTTGGGCTTTATGCCCAAGGCTTTAGCAAGCGGAGAACAAACAGTATTTTATTGGAAAGGAAATGTAACACCGCCAGCCGATTATGATAAATGGGCAGAACTTATACAGGCTACTTTAACTCATTTGATTGATCGGTATGGAAGGGAAGAGGTCATTACTTGGCCGATTGAGGTATGGAATGAGCCAAATATCGGCTTCTGGGCAGGTACTATGGAAGAATATTTTAAGTTATATGAGTATTCTGCCCGTGCAATTAAAGAAGTGGATTCTGGTTTTAGAGTCGGTGGGCCTGCAATTTGTGGCGTGGATACAGAGAACTGGTTACATTCATTCTTTAAGTTTTGCCAGGATAATAAGGTGCCTATCGATATGGTTACACGACATTGCTATATGGCAAAACAACCAAAATTGGTAGGGCATTATGTTTATCAGGAAATGGTTGATGCCACGGATATGATCGATGAGTTAAAACTTACCAGAGATATCATGAATCAATATGATATCGTAAAAGATAAAGAACTGCATATTACGGAATTTAATAGTTCCTATGATCCGACATGCCCTGTCCATGACACAACCTTTAATGCAGCCTTTATTGCCCGAGTATTAAGTGAAGCGGGAGATTATGCAGAGAATTACTCTTATTGGACATTTAGTGATGTGTTTGAAGAAAAAGATGTTCCTTCCGCGGTATTTCATGGAGGTTTTGGTTTGGTTGCAAATTATTTAATTCCTAAACCGACATTCTATACATTTGAATTCTTTTCTAAGGCTGGAAAGGAATTGATTTATCGCGATGATAATATTATTGTTACGAAAGACGAAGATGGCAGGTACTGTCTCATAGGATGGAGTTATCATGATCCCAGAGATGGAAAAGCTCTTGATACCATTTCCTATGAGATAACATTACCTACCAAAATAGCACAATATTGTTGCATCACAAAAGTAGTGGGCGGTAAACACGGTAATGCGGCTCAGACATGGAGCAATCTTGGTAAGCCTCGTACGCTGAACAAGGAACAGACGAAAATACTACAAGAGGCAGCTAATCCATTGAGATCTGATTCTAAAATCATTACAAAGGACGGTAAAATAACGGTAAATATGGATATCGAATGGAATTATCTTATTATGATGGAATTGCTTCCGGTTAATGATATAACAGATACTTACTGGGAGTTTGATAAGAAGGAATTTTACGGGCTAGAGTAGAAGACAATTTAAATTTTTATTATATGGTTCGTTATACTTTATAGACGGATTAAGTTGATAGATAAACATTACATTTCAAAAGATGTTTATCTATCTTTTTGTGTGATTCTATTATTAAAAATAACATCCCGTCGAAATATATAGATTTCAGCGAAATGACACGTTAATAATATATAAGATAATATATTTCAATCCATATCAAGCTTAAGTAAACTGATGACGTTAGAATTATATCATGAGTAAAGAACTCTCGTAATCTTGCATTCCATTCGGAGATTACAAGCAAGCTTATATCTCTTCATTCCGTTTTTATTATATCATGAACTTGAAAAACATGTTCATGATCTTTAGCTCCGATCGCATATTACAAGCAAGCTTGCATATGTCACTACGCTTTTGTTTTATCATAAATTTTAAACATAAAACAAATGGAAATTAAAAACATAAACGGAATAAAATTAAATCAGATAAAAATCCATGGAATAAAAAGTAAACATATGGTTGACAGACAAAGCTTATCAATATAACGTTTTATATAAGATAACATGGAATGATGATTTTAAGGAGGTACCTATGATATTTGCACATTTGGAATTTAATAATAATGGAAATGTACTAGAACAGACTTTGGAATCTCACTTAATTGCAACAGGTAATATGGCTGGAAATATTGGACAACATGTTGGAATGGAAGCATTCATGAAATTAGCTGGTTACTTACACGACTTAGGAAAAGCTGATCGGCTTTTCCAGGATTATATTCGCAATAAGACAAAACAACAGGTGAATCATTCTTCTGCTGGAGGACGCATCCTGGATGATTTGATTTGTGCAGATCAGGAACTGACAAATTTAAAACACAGCAAAGCAAAGTTTGCTTATTTTCAAGAATTATTAACTTATATCCTTTTGGCTCATCATGGGCTATATGACTTGATTCCTTATGGAAGTACCGAATATAAAACATACCAAAGGCTTCGTTATGATGAAGACGGGGATTACCATTATGCAGAGGATGTAATCCCACCCTTCATGGGTGCGTGGATTGAAATATTATTAAATATCCGTAAAATTAGCGGAAGTTTAGACCGGATACAAGAGAAATTAAATATATTGGCAGTGGAACTGTTTGACAAGTATGCGATTATTATCATACCGGAAAATTTAGTCAACATTCTTGCAGAATATGAGGAAAT
>DOWG01000150.1 GCA_003519685.1 Lachnospiraceae bacterium | reverse complement strand
ACATGCGCATCCGAGGTATCCTGACCGGTGATGGAATGAGCTTCCGCCTCCACCTCCATCTTATAGTTATCAATATAGTCACTGGCCTTTCTGGAGGTATAATAGATATGATCCGGATCCTCACTAAGATAGAACACGGAAATTACAAACCGGTTGTCATTATAGAATTTGCTCTTTAAGTTACCGATAATTTCACGGTACAGCTCTGATTTGCTGAGCTTTCCGGCAGCATACTTTCTCCATGCCTTTTCAATGATCTGTTCGTAGGAGGTCTTTTTCGAAAGATTAATTGCCTCCTCGATCCGCCTGGCATTAAAGGAAGTAAAGTTCTTAAGCTCTTCCTCCATAAGTACCGTTGTTTTCTCAATAATGCTGTTACGGTAGGATACGGTTAAGTAATAATAGATGGAAATGACCGGCATCATCCATAGGATTACCACCATGAATAACAACCGTCTTCTTAAAGATATTGTTTTTTTCATAAGTCCCCCACTCCATTTTAACGAAATCGATACGGATGCAAAGATGCCTGCAGATTTACCGGTTCTTATGGATTATTTTATCATATTCTTGCAGACATTACCACATTATGGCTTAACGGTATCCAAAAAACTCCTGTCTTTCGTTACTATTATTTTCTTATAGCGAAAGGAAGGTTTCGTAGGTTTCACAAATCAGCTTTGCATCTTCTGCATTTGGTATTTCACAAAAAATTCTTAACAGAGGCTCCGTACCGGAGAAACGTGTAATTACCCATCCTCCATTACGAAAATAAATCTTGCATCCGTCCAGATAGGAGATTTTTTCAATCTCAAAAGGCAATTTAGGGATCAATTTATCCATCAGCAATCGTTGATAAATCCGATCCCTCTTTTGCTCGCTTAACGGATAATCTCTCTCTTCCATCGTTAAGTCCCCATATATCTCCTTTATATCGCTTAAAATCTGTGATAACTTCTTCCCCAGAACAGCAATCATTTCAATCAGAAGCGACGTGGTATAGATACCATCCTTGCCGGGAATATGGCCGCGGACCGTCAACCCTCCAGAGGATTCTCCACCGATGACTGCATTGGTTTCCATCATCTTTGCTGGGATATATTTAAAACCAACCGGCACCTCATAGCATTTTTGCCCAAAGCTTTCCGCAACCCGGTCCAGCATATGGGTAGTGGCAATATTGTTTGATATGATGCGATCCTATTCCTATTCCTATTCCTATTCATGTTCATTATTTTTATATGACTTATGACACTTATATTATTAAAGCTGTGTAATCTAAAAAGCGGCTGTAATACGCAAATAGCACATTACAGCCGCTTTTCTATAGCAAAGTAAATTTTTATTTTTCCCGGTAGTAGTTAATCAAGCAGCCGCTTAGGATAATTTTTCTTTCATCGTCCGTCAGCCCCCCTAAGGTTAAGGTAAATTTCTTCATGCCTTTGTTTACAACATACGCTTTTATCTCGGAATGCTTTTCGGCAACCGCTCTACTTATATCTTTGATAAACAGATAATCACCGTTCTCAAACGGCAGCTCTCCGTCGTAAAGGAAGGGCAGCATTCCCCAGTTGATCAGGTTGGAGCGATACCGCTTTGTTGCATATTCCCTCGCGATATTCGCAAAGCCCCCCAATACCTTCTGGCAGCTTGCAGCCTGCTCCCTTGCAGAACCGTCCCCGGGCTTCACCGCATAGATGGTACTTCCGATCTGGGTCTTCTCCGGGTCGATATCAAATTTTTCTGCAATGGTATCGTATACCTGCTTTAATTCCCGATTGGCTGAGAATATATCCTCCCCGGCAATCCGGGCTTTCTCTGCCTTTTGTATTGCTTTTGCACGGTCCACATAGGCAGGATCCTTCCTGGAAAGTGTAAACTCCGCTAACGCCAATGGATTCGAACGGTAGGAGGAGGTCTCCCCGGAAGGAATCAGTTCATCCGTTGTCGTAACCGGATCATGGATTACGGATACCACCTTAAGAACCATATCCTCCGATAGCTTCGACATAGCCGGCCAATCGACAATTCCGGGACCAAACTTAAGCTCTGCCCCAGTATCCGCTCTGCCGATTCCATTGTATACGCGGTTCTCATAGATTTTACGGTCAAAATGATAACTCGGCTTTTCAAAATTAACATCAATATCTTCCGCAGAGGTTAGATACCCTTGATTTGCAGCGGTCGCAGCAATGGATCTTGCGTCCATTAAAGCAACAGAGGCAATCTGGCCATTGGTAATCTTAGAGCCTTCACGGTTCGGGAAGTTTCTGGTCGTATGGCGGATACTTAAGCCCTTATTCGCAGGAACATCGCCGGCACCAAAGCAGGGTCCGCAGAAGGCGGTACGAATGGTTGCACCGGTCTCCATTAATTTTGCAACAGCACCATTTTTGACCAGCTCCATAAATATCGGCTGGCTTGCGGGATAGATGCTGAGAGAGAATTCATCCGAACCAATATATTTGCCTGCCAATATATCGGCTGCATCACATATATTTTCAAATCCGCCTCCGGCACAGCCTGCAATCGTTCCCTGTTCTACATACAGTCTGCCGTTACGGATTTTATCCTTCAGGGTATAGGTTACTTTCGTCTGATCCAGACTGATGCGTGCCTTCTTCTCTACTTCATCCAGAATATCATAGAGATTCGCGTTCAGCTCATCAATGGTATATGCATTACTTGGGTGGAACGGCATGGCAATCATCGGTTTGATCTCGGACAAATCCACATAAACCATACCATCATAGTAGGCCACCCTGTCCGGCTTAAGCTCCTTATAATCCTCCGGCCTCTGATGAATCTCATAGAATTCCTTCACTGCCAGATCTGTTTCCCAGATGGAAGACAGGCAGGTTGTCTCCGTTGTCATAACATCAATACCGATGCGATAATCAACGGATAGATTCTTGATACCGTCGCCGACAAATTCCATCACTTTATTCTTCACGTAACCATTGGCAAATACCGCCTTAATAATCGCTAACGCAATATCCTGCGGGCCTACTCCCTTACGCGGTGCTCCGGTCAGGTAGACACCGACAACCTCCGGCATAGGAATGTCGTAGGTTCGATTCAGAAGCTGCTTTACCAGCTCCGGTCCGCCTTCTCCCATTGCCATAGTACCCAGGGCACCATATCGGGTATGGCTGTCGGATCCTAAGATCATTGCACCGCCGGCTGCCAGCATCTCCCGGGCAAATTGATGAATGACTGCCTGATGCGGCGGAACATAGATACCGCCATATTTCTTTGCACAGGATAATCCAAACATGTGATCATCCTCATTGATCGTACCGCCAACTGCGCATAAGCTGTTATGACAGTTCGTCAGAACATAAGGCACCGGGAATTTCTCCAGTCCGCTTGCCCTTGCCGTCTGTATAATTCCTACAAAGGTTATATCATGGGAAGTTAATTTATCAAATTTTATCTGTAAGTTATGTATATCCTTCGA